>DORI01000047.1 GCA_003512365.1 Crocinitomicaceae bacterium
GTCCATGTAAAAGCACATGATCCAATGGTTCGCCTCTTAACTTGGCTGCCTGAACAAATATTTCAAGATTTTCTACAACAGAAGGTTGACCTGCAAAATCTCTTAATGATTTTGGTCGGAGTACCTTATCCAACTCTTGATCACCAGATTGAGCAGCATGTTCACGATAGTCGAATGATTCCTCTTCTGACATGTAACAAAGTTACAAACGAAACATAGATAAAAAACAAAAGCGGAGATAATTAATAAATCTGAATTCATTCCAAAACTCTTATTAACTGCCCTATTTGAATATTGTACCTACTTCTAAGTACATTTTGAATTGAAGTAAATCATCAAACATAAAGTCAGCGAATGCCAGCTTTGGATTCGGGATATGTGTTTTTTCAGGTATCGCAACAACCTTCATTTTTGCAGACAATCCTGCAATAACACCGTTAAAGGAATCTTCAATTACCAAACACTTGTGAGGCATTACGTCAAGTGTATTTGCTACGTGTATGTAAACCGCTGGGTGAGGTTTTCCGAAGTCTTCAAATTCGGCTGAATGCACAAAATCAAAATATTTAGCAATTGCTAAACTCTCTAAAACGGCTTCTATTAGTTTCGAGGATGAAGATGTTGCCAAACCAATTTTAACTTTTTGATTTGATAAAAAAATCAGCGTTTCTGTTACTCCTGGAAGAGGCTTAGGATGTATTCTGATAAGCTCAACCATTCTATCAATAATTCTATCCTCTACCTCCTTAATGTTATCAATGTTCCAATTTTCCTGTTTATTCCAGAATCGAATAACTTCATCAATACGCAAACCTACCGTCTTTTCGAAATCCTTCTTAGTCAATTTTGAACCTAAACTTGTAAAAACTTCTTCCATCGCAATTTTCCAAAGCGGTTCTGAATCGATGAGCACGCCATCCATGTCGAAAATTACAGCGTCAAAATTTGATAACTGAATTACTTTTTCCATTGAATTTGTTGGATTTTTTGTCTTCCAAGCCATTTATGCGCCTCGTTTGCCACGAAAATATCACCTTTTGAACTTAAGGTAATACCCTCTGTTTGAGCATAACCAGGAAAAGATTTTTCATCAATTTTTTGAAGAGTGTTACCTTTCCATTTGTATCGAATAATTTTTGTGTAAGTCAGCAAATAAACATAATCATTAAATGATGCTGCTCCTGTATAAGAGTCAAGAAGCCACCCTCCTTTTCCTGAAATTAATTCAAACGATTTCTTAATTGTTTTTTTGGTGCCCGGTGAAAATTCTATGCAATACGCGAATGATTTTCCATCAAAAGGTTTTGATCTGTTTTTTGTAAAAATCCAAAGTTTCCCATTGTGCGAAATCATAGCTTCAGCATCAAAATAAAGGCTCTTTTCCGCTGGGGGAAAATTCTGTTGTTCAGCATAGGCAATCACCATGGTTTCAGTACTAGCCTTGGTCTTTTCTAGTAATCGTTTTATTGGTATTCTATGGATTTGGAGATTTTTTCTGTTGTTTAAATTATTTCCAATATCACCAATGTAAAGGTATTTTTCGTCTAACGCCAATGCTTCCCAATCGTGATTTTTGACGTCGGAAATTTCAACCGTTTTCAATAATTCCATTTTTTTTGAAAGGATGTAGACTACATTTTTATTACCTCCATCGTTTATGGCGAAGAAAATACTGTCCCTGTAAAGTTCCAATCCAGAAATCTCTTTTAGTTGATCGGTGAGTTGATAAGTTTTTTGTGCACAACTCGAAATAATAAAGAAACCTGTAAAAAAAAGGAGAAGAATTTTCATGTTAATTCTTTATAATACGCACTAATTGAATTTTTCGATCACTGACCTCTTCAACTACCAACGTAAACTTATTGTGTTCAATTTTTTCATTTATAACTGGTATGTAGGCCAGTGAATGTAATATGTATCCGGCTAAGGTATCGTATTCGTCTGATTCCGGTAAATTTATTCCATAGGTTTCATTTAAATAGTCAATTTCGATTCGAGCGGAAAAAAGAAATTCGTCATCACTAATGCGTTGCTCAACTAAGTCCGGTTTATCATATTCATCAATAATTTCTCCGAATATTTCTTCTATAACATCTTCGAGTGTTACAATACCCGCCGTACCACCGTATTCATCTGTAACAACCGCCACATTTCCTGCTTGTTTATTAAACTTTTCTAACAATTCTTTACCTGAAATTACAGTAGGAACGAAACTTATTGGTTTTAATATCTGTCCTATTTTTTCAGGGTGCTGAAAAAAGTCAAAGCTATGAACATACCCAATAATATTATCGATGTCTTCTCGAAAAACAATAATTTTAGACAACCCTTTTTCGATAAATAATTGCTTAACAGTAGAAGGTGATTCATCAAGTTCAACTGCTATTATCTCAGTTCTTGGGATCATGCAATCGCGTGCTTTTAACTTTGAGAACTCTAATGCATTTTTCAAGATTATCATTTCGTTACCTAATTTTTCTTCTGTCTTCATGCGAGAGGAAATATCATCGACATAATGTTCAAGGTCTACTTTAGAAAAAACTTTTTCCTCTACTTTATTCTTTTTTCCTCCAAATAAAAGAAAGGTATTCGTAATAACTAAAATTACTTGGGTGGGTATAAACATTATTACGTAAGAGCAAAATAAAGGAAGTAGGCCAACACTTAGAAACCAATTAGGATTCAATTGTACAATGGCTTTCGGCAAGAATTCTGCCGTAATCAATACAATCATCGTTGACAGAATAGTTTGATATAACAGCGTCCAAAATTCACTTTCAATTCCCCAATTCGCCAAAACAGGATTTAGCGTTGCAGCCATAGAGATTCCATATACAACAAGTGCAATATTGTTACCCAGTAACATCATTGCAATCATTGTAGATTCTTTGCTGTATAGTATTTTCAGGATAGATGATTGAAATCCTTTTTTCTGGATTTGTAATTCTATTTTCAATCGATTCGATGCTAGATATGCCAATTCCATTCCGGAGAAAAATGCAGAAGCAAGTAAAGAAAAGAGAATAAAATAGAGGGTATTTCCTTCCATGTTAAAGGACATCAAATCCTAAATCCTTTCTGAAATAGGCGCCATCAAAGGTAATTTTTGCTATGGAGTCATATGTTTTCTCAAGAGCAGCATCTAAATTTCGTCCATAGGAAGTAACAGAAAGCACGCGCCCCCCTGCTGTCAGAACCGAAGGACCATCGGATGAAGTTCCTGCATGAAACACAATACTTTCTAAAACGGAATTAATACCATAGATTGTTTTCCCTTTTTCGTAAGCCTCGGGGTAGCCACCAGAAACCATCATTACAGTTGCCGCACTTTTGTCAAAGAATTCTATGTCTCGCTCTGAAAGGGTATTCGTCGCTACGCCCTCAAATAGGTCTAAAATATCAGACTTTAGCCTTGGAATTACAACTTCAGTTTCAGGGTCGCCTAACCTACAATTATATTCAATCACATAAGGATCGCCTTTAACGTTAATTAGTCCAAAGAAAATAAACCCTTTGTAAGGAATCATTTCATTTTTCAATCCTTTTACAGTCGGAACAATGATTCTGTTGTGCACTTTATCCATAAAAGCAGCATCAGCAAATGGAACAGGTGAAATCGCTCCCATACCTCCTGTATTCAGACCTGTATCCCCCTCTCCTATGCGTTTGTAGTCTTTTGCTTCAGGGAGCAATTTGAATGATTCTCCATCTGTTAAAACAAAAACACTTAATTCTATTCCAGTTAAGAATTGTTCGATAACCACCTTTTTACTCGCATTTCCAAATTTAGCATGGGATAACATACTGGTAAGTTCGGATTTAGCTTCTTCCAATTCTTTGATTATAAGTACACCTTTTCCTGCGGCAAGTCCATCTGCTTTTAAAACGTATGGTCCTTTCATATTAGCAAGGAAATTCAATCCTTCTTCAAGCGTTTCTTGCGTAAAGGTGGCATATTTTGCAGTAGGGATATTATGTCTTGACATAAATTGTTTCGCAAAATCTTTACTTCCTTCAAGTTGTGCACCAAGTTGACTTGGACCAATTACTGGGACCTTTCTAAGTTCAGGATCACCTAAGAAATAATCATAAATCCCCATTACTAGAGGCTCTTCAGGACCAACAACCACCATGTCAATAGATAATTCCAAGACATGTTTCTTAACGGATTCAAAATCTGTAGGTGAAAACGCTAGGTTTTTCCCATGATTTCTTGTTCCAGCATTTCCTGGGGCAATAAATAGTTCGTCTAGCATAGAACTCTGAGCTATTTTCCATGCTAAGGCATGTTCCCTACCGCCAGAGCCTAACAATAATATTTTCATGAACAATGAGTTAAAATTGACTCAAAAAAAGATAAACCATCAATGTTGTTAAGATGAACATCAGCTGCACGTTCAGGATGTGGCATCATACCAAATACGTTTTTGGATTTATTTGTAATACCTGCAATATTGTTGATTGATCCGTTTGGATTCGCTTCAGAGCTTGACGTTCCATCGGAATCTACATACCTAAAAAGTACTTGATCGTTGTCTTCAAGCCTATGGATTGTTTCATCAGATGCGAAAAATCGACCTTCTCCATGAGCGATAGGGATTTTATAGCTTCTATCTTTTGATAAATCTTTTGTAATTGCAGCAGTAGATGAAACGGGAGATATATAGACATTCTTACAAATAAATCGCTGACTATTATTATGCAACAAAGCCCCATCAAGCAGTCCAGATTCTGTTAAAATCTGAAATCCATTGCAAATCCCCATCACATAACCTCCGCGATTTGCATGATTCACAACTTCATTCATTATAGGTGAAAACTTTGCTAATGCACCAGATCGAAGGTAATCTCCATAAGAAAACCCACCTGGCAACACCACCATATCAACACCTCGTAAATCGGTATCCTTATGCCATAGTGAAACAACATCTTGACCTAAAATTTCCCGCAAAACGTAGACCATATCTTGATCGCAATTTGAGCCGGGAAAAGTGACTACTCCGAATTTCATTCTAATTTTTTGGTCAAAATTAAGGACAAATAAGACTTAAAAAACCTTAATTAAATGAAAAATTTCAACATTGAATACGCTAAACAAATATAGAAAACCCCCGCAGTTATTAACCCATAAGTCTTATGAAGAAAGCTATATGTTAATAAACTAGTCAAAAACAACATGGCGAAACTCAAATCATTTAATTCGCGTTTCCAAATGAGATTAAGGATTCCAATGAACATTCCCATTAAAACTAATAACCAAAGTACTTGAATTTGTTTTTTTAATCTTATTGATGATTTTTGAAGTATGGAGCGCATGCTCAAATATGATACTACAATCAATACCCCATATACCAAAAGAGACCAGATGAAATCACTAAATTCCGAGTTTAAAAAATGAATCTCCATAAAAATATTACGTTCAATGGTATACCACCACAAATAGGTAAAGCAATAAACGAAAGGAACAATAAAACCAATAGTTGCCAATGTAAATTCTCTAAACGAAAAGGGACGAAAAATCAATAATGAAAAAATAAAGAATGGAATGAAAAACAACAAAAGAGGCTGAAGAGTTGACGCGATTCCTATAAAAACAAACGCATTAAAGACGTATTTTCTGCCATCTACTTGTTGTTTTAATTCAAAAAATTGCGTGAGCAGCATTATAAACAGAAAATGAACGCATAGCACATAATCAAAATGATAAAATGCGTCATAATAAGTCATCGTCACCAAATACAGTAAAGATGTTAAATAGGAGTTCTTATCTAAAAATTGATGGCTATTGTACAAATAATTTAGTAAAATAGCATTAGTAAGTATGAATACCCCTGACCAAACGTAAGAAGAGAGCGGAGAAAAACTCAATTCTCCCCATAAACCAAAATCAGAAAGATGATCCAAATGATTTCCCGTAACCCAATGAATGTAGTGAAATGCAATCACCAAAAACGGTAGCAATAGAAGAACTCCTACTCGATTCCCTAAAAACAGTCGAATCATGCTACGAAATTATAGAATCTTCATTTAAAATCAGACAATTGTGAATAATTAAAAAAGCAACTCCTATTTTTTCATTAAATTTATTCACAACAAAGATCAAAAGCTTTGAAAAATCATATATTTGCTTCCCAAAATAATCGAAATGTCAACAGAGAAGAATAGATATTCAGATGCAGAGCTTGAAGAATTCAAAGAGCTTATTCTTAACAAGCTGAAAGAAGCAAAAGACGACTATAATTTATTAATAGGATCCTTGTCACATAACGACGACCACGGAACAGATGATACGGGAAGAACCTTTAACATGATGGAAGATGGATCAGAAACCCTTTCTAGAGAAGAAGTTGCTCAACTTGCCGCTCGACAAGAAAAGTTCATACAAAACCTTCAAGCAGCCCTTGTTAGAATCGAGAATAAAACATACGGCGTTTGTCGCGTTAATGGCACCTTAATACCGAAAGAAAGATTGCGATTAGTACCACATGCTACCATGAGTATTGATGCTAAAAATGCGCAACGCTAAGTGAAAAAACAGCTTACCATTGTCGGAATTCTAATTTTGACCCTGTTAATTGCAGATCAGGCG
>DORI01000097.1 GCA_003512365.1 Crocinitomicaceae bacterium
TTTAGATAAGGGAAATCAAGAGTATAACGAAGGAAGAGTAAGTAGTGCTTACATGAGTTACAAACAGGCATCAGTCACAGACCCAACAAATTTTAAGTGCTTTTTATCCTTAGCTTCTGTGGAATTAGAATTGAATAGTTACTATGCCGCACTAGAACATGCAGCTAAAGCTTATGAACTCGCGAAAAAGAAAAAAGATGGCGAGTTAAATTTTGTCAAAGCGTCTGCTCATCACCGAATGGGGGAATTAGCATCTGCTCTTCAACATTATAAAGCAGCAGAAGTTGGTTACGGTAAGTCGATGTCTAAAGAGTTGGAAATTCCAACATTAATTTTACAATGTCAATTCGGTTTAGAAGAATTGGCAAAAGGAGTAAAAAATTTACGAAAACCATTAGCAGAAGAATTAATGACTAAACACGATGAATATGGTCCTATCCTTACCTTGGGTGGGAAAACATTATTTTTTACTGCTCGAAAACCCGAAACAACTGGAAACAATTTGAATCCCGACGATCAGCTTTTTTTTGAAGATATTTACCAAGCTTCTTGGAATGAAGAATCTAAATCATGGGTGCTCAATGAAGAGGCAACAGAAGGGGTGAACACAGAAGGTTTTGATGCGCTAAACTATGTTAGTGAAGATGGTATGTATGCCTTAGGAACTTTGAATACTTCTGCATCAAAAGAAAAAACAACGGCCTCTTCTGAAATTGTAGAATATGGCTCCGGTGACCCAGGAATATTAAGCTCTGCCACCTTAATCAACCATAAAGATTTAAATACTTCGTATTTTGAGGGGGCTGCTACTGTTTCAGATACTGTGATTTATGAGGATGAAACTACCTCTCAATGGCTGGTATTTGTTTCTGATCGCAATGGAGAGAAATCAATGACAGATTTATACATGGTGGAAAAAAAAGATGATGTATACCAACAAGTACAAGCCATGCCTAAAGGAATTAATACTACAGGTAGAGAAACAACTCCATACCTTTCGCCAGATGGCAACACCTTGTTCTTCAGTTCCGATGCGTTACCAGGAATGGGAGGATTTGATATTTACTATTGTAAAAAAGAAAATGGAACTTGGGGTTCTCCTGTCAATTTAGGTGCTCAATTTAATTCTGTTAATGACGATACTCATTTTCAATGGTACCAGAGTATGACAAAGGCGGTTTTAGCGAGTATTGCTGAAAATGACGAATCCTTTAATTATCAACTTTTCGAAATAGATTTGACAGGTTTGGATTTGCCTTTCTTGAAATAATTTATGGATTTTTTTCTGTATAATCATCTTACCTAAAATTACATTATGAAAAACATTTTCTTTGGCATTGCAACAGTGCTTACCTTTCCTTTTTGGGCTCAAAAAGAAGTTCCAGTGACAGCCCCGCTTCAAAAAGCTACAGTTTTTTTTACAGGTGCACAATTGCATCATGAACATACGGTAGAATTAAAGCCTGGAAAACAAGAAATAGTTTTTCAAAAATTGACGGATTTTATTGATCCGAACACTGTTCAAGTTAAGGCAAAGGGAACGCTTACGATTCTTTCTGTGCGAACAAGAAAAAATTACGAAGACCCAAAAATTAGCAACGAAGAAATTGAGAAATTGAATACTCAAAAAAAGAACCTTGAGTTAAAAAATGAATCTCTTCAAAATGAATACAACGTATTGGATATGGATCGGAATCTTTTGTTGAAAAACCAGGACTTGAAAGGAAATGACCAAGGATTGAAAATAGCTGAATTAAAAGAAGCCTATGCTTTTATGCATCAAAAATTGATGGAAATTAATACACGACAATCATCAATATATACTGAGTTAGAGGAGGTACAAAAGCAAATTAATAAAATTGAACAAGAAATTCTAAGTCAACGAAGTAAACCTGTTATTAATTATTCTGAAGTTGTTGTTGAGGTAGATGTTGAAAAAGCGGGTGATGCGTCTTTCTATGTTCAATATATTACACCTCGGGCTACTTGGAAACCATATTATGATATGCGTAGCGATGGTATTGGTAAACCGGTAAAATTAGAGGCGAAAGCAAATGTTTCACAAACAAGTGGCATAGAGTGGAAAAATGTCAACGTTGTATTGTCTACCAATGATCCTTACGAAAATGCTCAGGAACCTAATCTCAGCCCTTGGTATATAAACTACAACAATACTCCTCAGAAATACACACAAACAACGCGTCAATTACCTTCTGTAGATTATTCTGGACAAAAAATTAGGGGAGAAGTCATAGATGCATCCACCGGTTTGTCATTGCCCTTTGCTAAAATTACTTTCCCAAGTAATCCGAATGTTGGAGCAGTAACTGATTTTGAAGGAAAATTTGAAATCATTGTACCCAAAGGAGAATCACAAATTAAATCAAGCTTTGTGGGGTACGATCAACAACAACAATCCATTAATTCTGCCTACATTAAGTTTTTTATGAAACCTCAAACTGTGGACTTGAAAGAGGTTCAAGTTATGGCTAGCAAATCAGTTTCAAGTCAAGTAATGACAATTGGAGGAGTGGCATCTTCTTATGCTGATGGCGATTATACCCTTTCGCGATCTGATATTGCTGTTCGTGGTGCCAGAACAAAAAAAGATGGAAAAATGCTAGTTGAAAAGGATAAGGAAGAAAACTTCAAAAACTATTCTCCGACTGTAACAACTATTGTAGAAAAGAAAGACATGCGTATGGAATACACTATTCTTTCCAAAATGTCTATTCCGACGGACGGTATGGATCACAAGGTTAGCATTGCTACTTTTGATATGAACGCAAATTACGAGTACCATGCTATTCCGAAAGTGGATCCAAGTGTATATTTATCAGCTCAAGTTTCTGGCTGGGAAAAATTAAATTTGTTAAGTGGGGAGTCGAATATTTATTTTGATGGTACTTTTCTCGGAAAATCGTATTTGGATGCGAGTACTACAAAAGACACGTTATCCTTTTCTTTTGGTAAAGATGCAAAGATGAAGATTGAGAGAACACGCATTAAAGAGAAATCAAAACAGCGATTAATAAACAATCGACAGAAGTTTGAGGTAAGTTGGGAAATAAAATTGAAGAATAATGGGGGAGCCATAATTCCTGTCGTAATAAAAGATCAATTCCCAATTTCTTCAAATTCGGATATAAAGGTTAAAGAAGGTGAAGTTGGTGAGGGAAGGGTAGAAGAAAACACCAAAATTATTACGTGGATATTTAAAAATGGTATTCCGAACGCACAGGCTATAACGTTTGATTATTCAGTTGATTATCAAAATGGCATACGCTTGTATTTAGAATAACGCACGCTGACTTGAGGCCAACACAGAACTTATTTGTAATTTGGTCGTGAGAAAATGCCACGCCTTTTTTTTCATATTGCCTATAATGGAACACCCTACCACGGGTGGCAAATTCAACCGAATTCATCAAGTGTTCAAGGCGAAATTACGGATGCATTAACGCGATTGAATAGCATGGAGCCTATTGAAATTGTAGGTTGTGGAAGAACGGACACAGGAGTGCACGCGGCAAACTACTATTTTCATGCAGACATTTCCATACTTTCGCCAGAGGAGCTAAAATTCAAATTGAATAAAATGCTACCTGAATCGATCGTTGTCTTCAATGTTTTTCCAGTTCCAAATGAACTTCATGCTCGCTTTGATGCGCGTTGGAGGACTTATCGTTATTTTATTCATCAAGAAAAAGATCCATTCAAAGAAAATCAAAGTTGGTATTTTACGCCCTCTTTGGATATGAGTGCCATGAATAAAGCTGCCGAAGTATTGATTGGAAACAAAGATTATACGTCATTTGCACGCCTTCATACCGATGTTAAAACAAACATCTGTGAGGTAAAAAAAGCAAATTGGTATGTTAATGAGAATAAGCAAATGGTTTTTGAAATTACAGCAAATCGATTTCTTCGAAATATGGTAAGGGCAATTGTTGGAACTTTAATCGATGTGGGATTGAATAAAATAAGTACACAAGACGTCGAAGCAATTCTTATAGCAAAGGATAGGCAAGAGGCTTCTGTTTCTGCACCTGCTTGTGGTCTGTTTTTATGGAATATAGAATATGAAGCTTTAAGTGAATGAAATTTCTGTTAGTTCTATTTCTTTTTCTTTATAGTTATGCGGCCATTCGTTATCACATCGGAAAAGAATTGGGACGAACTGCATTTTTATTTGTTTTCAATAAAGCCTTGGCTTGGTGGTGCGCGAGTGTATTGTTGTTATCGTTATTGCCTCTGGATAAATTAAAACGATTTGGTTTAACAAAAAGAGCAACAGGTCTCTTTGGCTACGCTGTTGCTCTGGTTCATATTCTCGTAACCTTTTACCTACTTAGTCCAGTATATTACCCCAAATTTTTCACTCTTGGAGAATTAAATATTCATGGCTGGACAAGTATTTCAATAGGGTTTTTATCCCTCTTTTTCTTTTCATTTCCTTTATGTGCCACTTGGAAGAATTATACTTCTCATCAATTCTTTAAATTAGGACGTTTGGGAGTTTTATTAAATGTTTCACATGTATTTTCAATTGGTTTCGACACGTGGTTTCCAGCCGACACCTGGCCATTTTATTTACCTCCAATAACCTTAATTTTTGTTATCCAAGCACTTTTAATTATTGTTTACAGATACATTCTTTTGAAAAATTAATCTTCCCCATATTGTTGTTGGTAGGATCTATATAGGTCAAAATAGCTCTTCGTTTCCAATATTATGGCACCACCTAAGGTATCACCATATTTCGCAGGAAGACCTCCGGTGTACACCATCATTTTTCCAATAGCACAGCTCGGGACATTAAAGACTTCGTTGGATTTTATTCCGTCCAGCACATAGATCATATCGCCTTTTCGTGCACCGCGAAACATCAATTCTCCATCATCGGCCATACGCACTTCAGATGACATAGTTGTAGCCAAAGTTTTTACATCAAATTTTACTGGACTTCTTTTGATTTCCATATCTGTGAGTTCCTTCACAGGTAATTCTCCATGAACTAATCTTACTCCTGCTTTAAGATTGACTGTTTTCAATGAAAGAGTTTTGGCTTCAAATTCGATGGTTCCGAGGTTACAATAAGCTTCAATTGGAACATCTAAAGGAATATTCCGCATGGTGTCGGTTTTGAAAATTATGGTCATGTAATATTTTCCAGAGGGAACAGATGGAATTCGAAATCTACCATCAGGGTCAGAATAAGCTTGATAAAGTGAACCGTTATCGTCTATTATCATGCGAGCACGAAGCAGAGGTTCTTTGTTTTTCAAATTGATTACGGTACCAATTACTTCTCCCGTTGATCGTTGCGCTGATGAGTTCACTGCCACTAGCAGGAATCCCAAAATTAAAAAGTGTTTCATGTACTTAAGTTTTAGCTTAAGATGCAACACAAATTAACATTCCATAAAAAAATTAGATCGAGGCGCTATTTGTTGGAATTTCGCGGTCCACTTTTTTAAATAATCCTTGCAATACTTTACCTGGCCCTACTTCAACCACTTCTTTACAACCGTCGGTAAGCATATTTTGCATGATCTGTGTCCATTTTACGGGTCCAGTTAATTGTGCGACGAGATTTTGTTTAACTACTTCGGGATCAGTTACCGATTGCGCATTCACATTTTGATAAACAGGACAAATTGGCGTGGAAAATTTAGTTTCTTCAATAGCAGAAGCGAGTTCCTCTCGTGCTGGTTCCATAAGTGGCGAATGAAATGCACCTCCAACTTGTAAGATCATTGCTCGTTTTGCACCGGCCTCCGTTAGCGCTTGACAAGCGGATTCTACGGCGGAAAAAGCTCCCGAGATGACCAATTGACCGGGGCAGTTATAATTAGCTGGAACAACAATTCCATCAATAGATTTGCAAATTCTTTCGACATCCGCATCTTCTAATCCGAGTATTGCAGCCATTGTCGAAGGTTCTAATTCACATGCTTTTTGCATGGCCAAAGCTCTTTTAGAAACTAAACGAAGTCCATCTTCAAACGTTAACGTCCTGTTGGCAACCAAGGCAGAAAATTCACCAAGTGAATGACCAGCCACCATATCGGGTTGAAAATCAGCGCCTAAACAGGAGGCAAGAATGGTTGAATGTAAGAATATAGCGGGTTGAGTGACTTTTGTTTGTTTCAACTCTTCATCAGTGCCTTCGAACATGATTTTTTGAATATCAAATCCTAATATTTCGTTTGCTTTTGCGAACNNTAGATCGTATAGTTCTTTTCCCATTCCTGAAAATTGTGCTCCTTGACCCGGAAAAACGAATGCTTTCATGTAAATATTTTGACAAAAATAAGAAATAAGTTGAGTTTTACTAATTACAATTGACCATCGGAATGGTATTTTCCATTTTTAAAAACTCTAACTTTTTTGGCAATACCATCTTTGTCGTATTCAAATATTTTTCCATCCCATAACTGCCCCCCTTTAAAGGTTCCATCGATCCAAATGGCGTCATTTTCATTATACAATCTATTATGGCCGTCTGGGTTGAATTTTACACCTTTTGTTTTCGGATTTACCACCTTCGGTGGGTAGGTAAATTTGTTAACTGTTGGAATTGGTTGAGCAGTTATTTTTTTAGGTTCTAATTTTTGAGCTTTTTCGATCAAACCATTAGCGTTGAACGTCGTAATTTCTTTTAAAGAGCCATCAATGAAATAGCGTTTTAAAGTTCCGGTTGGTTTTCCATCTTTCATAGAATATTCTAATTCTACTTGACCGTTAGGATAATAATATTGAACCAACCCAGATTCTTTTCCTGCACTGTTATAGGTGCCTTTATAAGCAAGTTTTCCATTTGAATGATATTTCATGTAAACACCTTTGAATGCATCATAACTGAAATTACCTTGTTCTTTTAATTTGCCATTTTGATAGTAACGGCTATAGGCGCCATACGGTCGATTATTGACATAGTTTCCATTTAATTTGGCTGTTTTTCCATCTGTGTAATACTTGACCCAATTTCCTTCCTTGAATCCGTTTACATAGTTTCCTTCTTCAATCTTTATATCAGATTTAACCCCAGCGCTCGGCCGATCTTTTCCATAATAGACCCAATGACCTGTTCTTTTGCCATTTTTGTCTTTTTTGTTCTGAGAGAAAACAAGTAAAGGTGATATTAAAAATAGAAGTATCCAAAAGCGCATGTGACTAAGTTAACGAAAAGTGCTTAAATTCTATGCTGATTTGTTGTGAATAAAACACAAAAAAAGCTAATAAACGGCACTATACGTGCCAGAAAATTAAATTAATTTTGTGAGTAAATGTTAACACTAGATCCTAATTCTTTAGCGGTTCCAAAATTGCATCAATACTTGTTAGGTGCCATTGGACCGAGACCAATTGCTTTTGCCTCCACAATAGACGAAGAAGGCAGGCCAAATTTGGCTCCATTTAGTTTTTTTAATGTATTTAGTGCGAATCCACCCATAATGATTTTTTCACCGGCAAGATCTGGGAGGAGTAATACAACCAAAGATACATACAACAATGTCAAAATTGTCCCAGAGGTAGTTATCAATGTTGTCAATTATGATATTGTACATCAAATGAGTTTAGCAAGTTCGCCTTATGCAGCTGGTGTTAGTGAGTTTGCAAAAGCAGGATTTTCAGCTATTCCGTCCGAATGCATAAAGCCTTTTCGAGTGGCAGAATCACCTGTTCAATTTGAATGTAAAGTAAACCAAGTAATAGAATTGGGAACGGAAGGTGGTGCTGGAAATTTGATTATTTGCGAAGTTTTAAGAATACACATCAGTGAAAAAGTATTGAACGCTGATGGAATGATTGATCAACATAAAATTGATCTTGTGTCGAGAATGGGAGGGAATTGGTATTGTAGGGCCGATCATTCATCAATGTTTGAAATACAAAAACCAATAACTACTTGTGGTATCGGATTCGATCAACTTCCGTTGGATATTAAAAATAGCAAGATCCTAAGTGGAAATGACCTCGGTTTTCTTGCTGGTATTGAAGAATTCCCAAATGAGACAGATGTTAATGAATATAAACTTTTAGAGTTAAGCGAAATATTCTTATCTTTAGAAAACAAACCTCAAGAGTTAGAGATGGCCTTGCATAATCGAGCAAAATCTTTAATCGATGAAC
>DORI01000064.1:0-2899 GCA_003512365.1 Crocinitomicaceae bacterium
CGGAATTTAAAAGTTCGTTTCGAATGCCATAAATGTATTGATACACTTTCGCATTCTTAGCGGAATCTAAAATAATGTACCCGCTTGTGTCACTTTCAATTTGAGAGGCAACTTGAGCTCCCAATTTCTTATCGTCTTCGATTGAAAATAAATTTACCGATTTTCCTGATTTACAACCGGTCAAAAAAAATAGGATAATACCTAATAAATAAAGCGTTTTCATATTAATCAAATATAGTTAGATTCGTGCCATCATAGGCTGCAAAAACAATTTTCGGGTGTGACTCCTGCCAAAACATATTTCCAGATTTGTCAATGCCAATTGCTCCTGCAAAGCCATCAAATTCTGCAAGTTCATTAAATGACTTTTGGAATGCGTTTTTTAGAGTCATCCCATCGGTAACTCTGGTGACTATTTTGGCGGCAACAGCGGCACTGACAATATCTTCTCCTACTCCTGTGCAACTAACTGCGCAATCATCATTAGCATAATTTCCTGCAACCGTTGCAGAGTCAGAGATTCTTCCTGGAATTTCAAATCCTTTACCTCCTGTGGAAGTCGCAGCTGCTAAATTTCCATAATCATCTAAAGCAACACAACCCACAGTCCCAACACCATTCGACACTACTTTTTCTTCGTATTCTTTTCTTCTTTGAGGAATTTCTGTAGAAAATTTGGTAGTGCCATGAGCATAGGCAAAGGCATTGGCGCCATCACCTCCCAATACGCGATCATCCACATTTTGGAGTAGGTTTGCGACATCTATCGGATTTTTTACTTCTTGAATATTAATTACACCACTGAATTTTTTTGACTTTCCGTCCATGAGCGAAGCACTCATGCGAATGACTCCATCACGTTGGATTTGCGAACCAATTCCTGCATTAAATAAAGCATCGTCTTCCAATAACTTAACAGCATACACAACTGTTTCCTTGGCAGAATGAGTGCGCAAATATTCATGTGCCAACGTAATTATGCGTTCCATTGCCTGTTGTTTGGCAATTTTTGTTTCGGTAGATTGAGAGGACTCACTAAAAAAACCTCCATGTATGAGTAACTTCATCAGGCCTTGGCTTTGCTATGAATGGTGAATTTATGTTCGTTTAATTGGTAATTGTCTCCGATACTCATCACATGCATGATGAGATTTTTAATCGAAATAGGCTCCCCTAAATCAACATCTGTAATGTTAGTGTCTGCAATTTGGCGACCGTCGACAAGAATTACAAGTCCAGATCCAAGAGCTTCCATTTGATTGCCGTTCGTTATTAGGAGACCTGTGTCTTCTCCTAAACCAATTCCCAACATTTTCGGGTTACTTACTACCGCCTGACACAACCTGCCAATTCTACCTCTTTGGACGAAATGCGTATCGATAATTACATGATCAATTAGTCCCAAACCACTTGTTATTTTTACTTCCCCCTTCAGAAGAGCCTCTTGACTAGACCCTTGATATATCATAGATTTAGAAGCTGAATGGGCGCCTGCCGAGGTTCCTACATAAATAAAATCTTCCTCGTTATATTTTTGAATAATTAAATCATGCATCGGTGTTCCGCCAATAATAGAGGTTAGTCGCAGTTGATCTCCTCCGGTGAAGAAAATGACATCGGCTTTTTTGACTCTCTCTACTAGCACATCCTCCATCGCTTCTTCTCGATTACTAATTTTCAATACATGAACATTGTCAGCACCTAAAAAGGCAAATGCTCTGGCATATTCAGCACCAACCGTATCTGGAATTTTTGAAGCTGTAGGAATTATTTCAATTCTCGAATTTAACCCATTTTTAGACTCATCGATGATTCTTTTCAGTATTCCCTTTTCGAAAAAATTCAGGTTTTTTTCAACTTGATCCTCAAAATTACTCTCTGTAAAACTACCTTTGTCAACAGCCCCCCCAATGATTATTAGCTTTCCTTTTGGTGTCATAAAACAAAAATAAAAGATTTTANNGGAAAACTGAATTTGTACTTTTCAACAAATTTCAACTTAAGTTATTTGCAAACGGCTGTTGATTACTATTGCTTGATCTTCATCTTGCTGATAGCATAATTCCTACTTTTGGCATATTAAAAAATAGAATGTCGGTTAACATTATTAACAAAAGCAAGCATGAATTGCCTCGATATGAGACAGTTGGTTCATCTGGAATGGACGTCAGAGCAAATTTAGATGCCCCGATTGAAATTGCACCACTAGGCAGAGCGTTAGTGAAGACGGGATTGTTTCTTGAGATGTCCCCCGGATTAGAATGCCAAGTTAGACCAAGAAGTGGATTAGCCTTGAAAAAAGGCATCACGGTTTTGAACACGCCCGGAACTATTGATGCTGATTACAGAGGAGAAGTTGGGGTGATTTTAGTGAATTTATCAAATGAAACGTTTTGTGTTGAGGATGGTGAACGCATCGCGCAGTTGGTGTTTTGCAAAATTGAGCAAATAGAATTAATACAAGTTAATGTGCTTTCAGAAACAGATCGCGGAAGTGGAGGTTTTGGAAGTACCGGTGTAAATTAAAAAGAAAAAATATGAATATTATTGTGCCTATGGCCGGAAGAGGCAGTCGGTTAAGACCACACACATTGACTGTTCCTAAACCACTTGTACCGGTTGGAGGGAAACCAATCGTATATAGACTTGTAGAAGATATTGCGCAAGTATGTCATGAAAAAATTAACGAAATCGCTTTTGTAATTGGAGACTTTGGTGATGATGTAGAAAGAGAACTATTGGAGGTTGCAGAAAGTCTCGGGGCAAAAGGTTCCATTCATTATCAAGAAAAACCTCTTGGAACAGCACATGCCGTGTTGTGCGCAGCAGATAAATTAGTTGGACCAACTGTTGTAGCTTTTGCAGATACTCTTTTCAAAGCAGATTTTAAAATTAATCC
>DORI01000064.1:2972-13629 GCA_003512365.1 Crocinitomicaceae bacterium
CAATCATGGCATGCCATGATTGGAATTTACTATTTCAAGGATGGGGCTCGATTAAGAAAAGAACTTCAGTACCTAATAGATCATAACGTGATTAAAGGTGGCGAATACCAATTACCAGATGCGCTAAGAAGAATGACTGAAGACGGTTGCATTTTCAAACCAGGCGAGGTAATGGAATGGATGGATTGCGGAAACAAAGAAGTGACGGTCCATACAAATCAACGAGTACTAGAACATGATTGGGCAGCTCACAAAGGACTGGTTCATCCTTCCGTAAAAGTACAAGATTCGGTAATCATTCCCCCTTGTTACGTTGGTGAGAATGTTATTATTTCCAATTCGGTTGTAGGTCCTCATGTTTCTATTGGTTCCGGAAGTCACATTCGCAACGCTATTCTTAAAAATAGTATTATTCAACAAAAGACAGCTATACAAGATGTCATCCTACAAGATTCAATGATTGGCTCAAATGTTGTAATTCATGGCTCCACGAAAGATGTAAGTCTTGGAGATTTTAGCAATTACTATGCATAAATTTATCATTGGTTTGATGTTTCTCGGGCTCGCATCATGTTCGACGAAAAATTCCGTTTCTCGGCAAAAAGAAAGTAATTATTTCAAATATTTTCACGAAGGTGTTCGCTTTCAACTAACTGGAGATTATCAAAAAGCTATAGAAGCATTTGAAAAAAGTCTAAAAGAAGAACCTAATGACGATGCTGCGGCTTATGGCATTGCATTAAGTTTAGAGAAGCAGAATCAAGCTGGGGCGGCAATTGAATACATGCAAAGGGCCTGCAATGCTGATCCGAAAAATAGTTATTATAAATTTCACCTGGCTAAACTATATCAAACCACAGGAGATTTTCAGAAAGCTGCACAATTACAAGAATCGCTAATCGCTTTTTTTCCCGGAAATGAACAATTGTACTTTGATGCGGCGATGAATTATGCGAGTGCTAAAAACGCCAAGAAAGCACTAAAAATATTAAATACGCTTGGCGGTAAATATGGTAATTCTCCAGATTTAGTTTTGTACCAATATAATATTTTGTTGAAGGTAGACCCAAACTCAGCTAAAGGCATTGAACTACTTGAGAAAGCCAGTCGCGAATTCCCTAATGATCCAGGGATCTTATCCTACCTCATCGACCATTACATGGCCCGTGGAAATTACACAAAAGGAACAGAATTACTGGAAAAATTGGTATTAGCAGATCCGTCAAATGCACTTGCAAATTTGTTACTTGGTGATCTTTCATTGGACGCCGGCAAAAAAGAACGCGCATTTTCATATTATAAGCAAGCCATTAAAGGAGAAGGATTAAGCGCAAAAACTATTACTGAGACTTTTATAAAAATGAAAGAAACTTGGTTGACTGATAAAGAAATTGGAACCTTGATGGCGAATTGCGAAGTTGATTTTCCAAAAGATCCGCTCATTTATTCTTTGCTTGGAGATTTTCACTACGCAAAAAAAGATATTGCCACCACCATCAATTACTATAAAAAAGCGGTCGAACTTAATCCGGACTTAAATGCCATCTGGAATGAATTATTGCTATTAGAATTCGAAACAGAAGATTGGGAGTCATTGAAAAATGACGCAAGAAAGGTAATTGAACTTTACCCTTTATCTCCTATTGGCTTTTACATGGCCGGTACCGCGTTAAATAGATCGGGAGAATTTACTTTCGCTAAGTCTACACTAGAGGAAGGTCTTTTTCTAATTGTAAATGACGATCAATTAAAAGGTGAATTCAAAGCACAACTTGCAGAGGCAGCATTTGGAACTTTAGACAGTAAAACAGGAATGAACTTGTTTGAAGAAGCATTAAAATTAGCTCCAAACAACAATTATATTTTAAACCGTTATTTCACTAGTGCTCTATTTAAACTAAAGGATCTTAAAAAAGCACGCGAACTTCATGAAACAATTATCAAATCTGAAACAAATGAAAATCGCAAGAAATTTAGACTGGCGCAAATAAGTTTCATTGAAAAAAAATACCAAGAAGCTCTTACTTTGGCCCAAAGTATTGATATGTCCTCTTCGAATTATCGGGATGTTTTGGAGCTTCAGGGTGACTTATTTTTCTTTCTAAATAAAAAAGAGGAAGCGGTTAAACAATGGAAACAAGCAAAATCCAACGGTAAGAAGTCAATCATTTTGGATCAAAAAATAACCACAGGGAATTACCATGAGCCTTTATAAATATTTTTTCTTTTTCCTTTTTGCGTTCGTGTGGATGGGTTGTGCCAAAAAAACAACTCAACACGTTATCTCTACAGAGAAGCTACCAAAAATTAAAGACAAAGAGTTGATTGCTGTTTTAGATAGCCTTCACCAAATAAAGGTGAAAACATTTTACACTAAATTATCTGTTGACTATAAAGACACCACAAGGGATGTGTCGTTCAAGACTTCAATTAAAAATGTAACGGATAGCGCAGTGAACGCTATAATTACCTATGCAAGAATACCTATTGTAACTGCTATGGTCACAACCGACTCTGTTCTCGTGGTAAATAAAAATGATAAATGCTACACTAAAGCATCGCTGAGTTACATAAAAGAGAATTTTGGAATTGACTTCAACTATGAAAATATTGAAGAATTAATTTTGGGAAGACCTATCGATTATTCGGAAGAACAGAAGTATTTTGTTTTAAACAACCCATATCAATATGTCATTTCTTCACATCGTAAAAAGGACCGAAGACGGCTTGAAAGAAAGGCCAAAGAAGATATTCTGATTTTTTATACGCTGAACGATCAAGCCACACAAATTCAATCAATGTCAGTTGAGAGTCCAAGTGATTCCACAAACATAATTATAGATTACATGGCTTGGCAGAATACTAACGGAATCGAATTGCCAAAAGAGGTTCTCATTTTCATAAATACTCCCAAAAATGCCATCACCATTCGATTGGAATATGAAAAAGTGGAGATAAACGAGCCTCAAGAATTAATCATCAAAATACCGGAAAGCTATGAAAAATGCGATTAGTATAGCACTACTTTTTGTCATGACCTCAGCGTATGCGCAAACTTCCAAGGAAAAACTTCAAAAGGAACAACAAAAACTAGAGAAGAAAATTTCCAATACAAAAAAATTGTTGGCCAAAGTAAAAAACAATACACAAGCATCACTCAATGAAATTCGATTGATTGATAATCAAATTAAAAGTAGAGAATCACTTGTGCGCTTATTCGATAACCAGGTACGAATGGCTGATGTGAAAATGACAGAAAAACAAGCTGAGATTTTGGAGTTAGAAAAACGACTAAAACTACTTGTTAGGCAATACCGTAAAATGTTGCTATACGCTTACAAAAACCGAAGTAATCATTCAAAGGCAATGTACATTTTATCCTCCGGATCTTACAACGAGGCTTTACAACGCAACCGCTACCTCAAGAAGATTGCTGCTATTCAAAAAAGGCAAGTAGCCTTAATAAACCAACATCAATCTCTAATAGGTAAAGAGCTAAAAGACATTTCGACGGAGAAAGAGTCAAAACTCTTGGCCATGGAACAAAAAAAAATAGAACGTGATCAAATAGAACAAGATAAGTCGTTGAAACAACAATCCTTTGAGAAACTAAAGATTGAAGAACAACAATTATCTGCACAACTTCAAGAAGACGAACGAAAAAAACAAGACTTAAAGCGCAAAGTAGATGCAGTAATCCGAGAAGAAATCAATAAGGCAAAACAAAAAGAAATAGAACGCGAGAAGGAGAAAAAACGAAAAATTGAGGCGGAGAAGAATAAAACAGCGAACAAAAATTCGACCAATAACAACGCGAATAATTCAGCAAGTAACAATGTAAAAAACACTTCGAATGATGTCGCTTCAACGAGCAACAAAGTGGTTTATTCGGAAAGCTCAGAGGGTTCAGCTGTTGGAAAAAGTTTTGCTAACAATAAAGGACGCCTACCTTGGCCTGTTGACAACGGACAAATCACAGAACGCTACGGAAGAAATGCACATCCTACCTTGCCTGGAGTTTCTACCGTTAATAATGGAGTAGACATAACGTGTTCAAAAGGTTCACGTGTTCGCTCCGTTTTTGAGGGAGAGGTAAGCAGTATATTTTCTATCCCTGGATCTGGAAAAGTAGTGATCATCAAGCATGGTGGATATATGACTGTTTACAGCAATCTTCAGGATATTTATGTCAGCCAAGGTAGTAAAGTTAGCTTGAAGCAAACCATTGGTTCACTGGTAAATGATGGTGGTGTTTCCATTAGCCATTTCGAAGTGCATTTGATTTCTAATGGTGTTCCACAAACGCTAAACCCATCACTCTGGCTTGGAGGAAAGTAGGTTTTCTTTCCATTGAAAAGACATTGCAATAAGCATAGCAGACATTCCCCAAATAGGAACGGCAGCTTTATCCGTGTCCAAATAATTGTTTAAGAATGCGTGCGAAAAGTAAGTAGTAAAGGAAAATAAAAAAGTCATTAATAAAATTCTATTGGCTTTATCCTCCTTCGGCCATTTGTATATCAATTGAATATTTACAACAAAAATTGTTAGCACCAAGATTAGAAAAAGTAAGGCGCCTGGTAATCCCATTTCACTCAAGGCTCCAAGGTATTCACTGTGAGCATTTCCTAAATTGCCAAAATTCGTAGATATGATGGTCAAATTCTCTGGGTCTTGGAATCTTGCATATTCAAACATATACGTACCTGGTCCAAAACCCACAAGAGGACGTTCTTTAAACATGGTGATGGCGCAATCCCATCTATTAATTCGCTCTAGATTAGATGCATCGGTACTTACATTTGTGGCACTTTGAAGTCGTTCGTCTATATTTTCAGTAGTGTGTTCTTTTTTATTTCGTTCTAATTCCATTTGAATGGTATTCCAATTCATCGTAACAATTAGTAGCGCAACAACCAATCCTCCTGCCATTAGGTATAGTCTAACACGAAAAAAGACTAGTAAACACAACAGAATCCCTGCGAAAACACTCAACCAAGCAGCTCTAGTGTATGAAAAGATCAGACCTAAGACTATTATGATGAATAAACAAATCAAAGTAGCACGTAGTAATAAATTTCTTTTTTCTAAATAGTATAATCCCACAACAAAAGGCAACACAAGGGCTACGATTGCACCATAAATGGTATGATCTTTAAAAAATGGAAACATGACCCAATGACTAGGTTTTTCAGCAAACTGATATTTTGCATGATGGATCAAGGTATACAATATGGCGATACTCGTTGCTACAGTAAACATCCAAAGAAATAATTTCTTTTTCCGAATATCCGATAGGAAATAAGGCCCAAAAAAAAGCATAGGGATAATAATCCATAGTCTGGCGATCAAGTACTTTAATGAAATTATTAGGGAAGAAGAGGTTAAACAAGTGAAAAACATCCATAACAAATATGCATACATCACCAACATTATGGGATGTTTTAAATAAGCGGTATTTAAAAAAGGTCTGTGCAATTGTAAGGCGCAGAGAAAAACCATCAATCCAAATAAAAGGGGTTCACTCGGAATAAATAATCCAAAACTTTCAGAAAACTCTTCAATGTTTATAGAAAGTGGTGTAAAAAAGGCAATTGATAAAAATATTTTGTCAGTTTCAAAAACGGCGAAATACATTAACATAAAGGCAACCGGGAAAAGAGTTAACCAATATAAATCATTCAAAATTAAAAGTGAGAACCCGATTAAAATGAGGCCAATAGGCAGAATATAGGGTAATAAATATTTATTGAGAAACACTAATTCAGAGCCTTTAATTCTTGAATTTTATCTCGAATTAATAAAAAGAAAACTCCTAGAACAAATCCTCCTAAGGTTGCTACGAGCACGATAATCATTCTTTTTGGCTTTTCTTTTTTATCCGCAACTACTGCCTTTTCCACAACGAATTTGTGATTGAATTGAGCATTTGCATCAGACTCAGCTTGCTCATAAGCAACTTTGAAAGTCTCTATATTTATAATCATTTCATTCCGTTTATGTTCCAGCGCATCGAAAAGAGAACCGAATTTCATATTGGCGTCTATTTGCGCCTTAATGTCCCTTTTTTCTTCTGGACTTTTAGAATCTACTAAGGCTTGAAATAAATTAGAACGAACATCCGTGGATACAACACCAAGTTTGGCTAAACTATCTAACCGATTTATTACAGAGTCTTTATCTTTCTCTAACTGCTTCATCTTTCGAATATTGATCTCAAAGGCTGGACGAGTCCTTTCGCGAATCATTTCATTCTTTACTGTGTCGATCAAATCTACAATGTCATTTGCCATTTTCGCTGCAAGCTCAGGGTCTTTGTCTAAAACATCGATTTGAATCGAACCGAATTTAGTTCGGGTAAAGGAAAAATGATCGTTATATTCTTCATTCAATTTGAAGTTTTTATTTTGATCATTGGGATCGATTTCGTAATGATTTAATAAGTCGTATTTCGCTACAATTTTGTCTTTAATACGAGAGGACGATAAAATTTGAACCAATTGTTCCGCTTGATCTTCTTCACCAAAATCCATAGATCCCGCTTTCACATTTCGTTGCTCTGAAAATGATACGTTACTTGAAGCTGTTGGGAATACCACGGCTGTGGACAAATAAAGTGGCGTTAATAACAATGAAACCAAGACAGAAACAACAAAAGCTACCCCGGTAATGATGACAAGAACTTTTCTGTTTTTCCACAAAAATGCCAATAAGGCAGACCTTTCTTTAGTTAATTCAGACATATTTGAATTTGATTGCACGAAGTTATGACTTTTATTTTGCTTCTTTAATAACTAAAGTTTAGCATAATTATTTTAATAGCTTTTCTTTTAACATTTCATTTAAAGAATTAATTGAAATGAAAGAAAACAAGAACAAACTAGAAATACCAATTATCAATTGAAAGAAAATCAAGTAGCTATTTTGAGCGAAGTAATAACTACCAAGAAATAAGACAAGAATTAAGATCGGATACTTTAGGACCCGTTTAATGGAAATTGGGATTTCAAACATTTTTATGGCATAAATACATTGAAGAATCGCGGTAAAAAACTGCGTGAAAAAAGTGGTGATTGCTGCTCCTAGCGCTCCATATTTTGGAATCAGAAAGATATTTAGTGAAATATTTAACACTATTCCTAAAAATGATATCCAATTTAAAATCTTTAAATTACCGCTTGCTGTAAGCAAGGTGCCAAAAATAAAATTCATACAAATGGCTATAAAACTTAATATTAACCATTTAAATGGGTCAATTGCCTGTAGGTAATCATCATAAATCAAGGATAGAAAAAGATCACTATTGTAAATACAAATGAACACAATTAATATCGCAGAACCAATTAGCAAATCCCCAGCAGCTTGTAGCAAAGGGAATATCGCACTTCTTTTCTCAGCTAAAAACCTTGAGAACATCGGAAATAATAACCCGGCGAAAATCATCCCAAACATATAAAAAGCATCTAATAATCGATACCCTTGAGCGTAAATGCCCGCCTGTTCCGCACCGTTATCATGAAGACGCTCCAGTAAAACACTATCAAGCCTTGAATAAACCAGCATCAAGACGATCAATGTAGCAAAGGGTAGGCTTCTTTTTAATATCGCCCAAGACAACCTTAAATTAACTGAAAAAATGGGATTGTCAATGTATTTGAGAAAAAGCAAATAACCTACTGCAAAAGAGACTATATAAGTAAAGAATTGAATCCAAACGAAAATTTCGATGGTGAGTGTTCCTTCAAAATAAAAAAGAAAGTAAACTCCTGCTAAAATTAATAAGCACCTGTCGAGAATGGAAAGAATGGCATCCAATTTAAAATAGTGAAATCCTGCAAAATGACTTCTTAAAAATGCAATGCACAATATTATAAATTGATTAACACCAAGTAAACATAAAATAGATAGCGCTCGGCCCTCATAGCCAATGATAAGTCCACTGATTAAAAGAACGACTATATAAAAAATAAAGAGAACGATACGCAAAATAAAAACAGAACCAAATAATCGTTTTGCTTTGTGGGGTTGCTGCGCAACGCTGCGCGTTGTGTAGTTGTTGATGCCAAAATCGAGTAAGATATTGAACAACAGGGAGAAATTCAACAACGAAAAATAAATGCCATATTCTGCGTGACCGAGTTGATTTTGAAAACCTGCATCTACCACAAAAAGCGAAACAGGTTTTACAAGTAAATTAACAAGAATGAGTAAAATTAAATTTGAAAAAAACCTGCCCTGCATTCAAGCAAATTTACTTCTTTACAATTAATTTGAATCCAACTCCGTGAATATTCATAATTTCTATTGAAGGATCTTCTTTCAATAATTTTCGGAGTTTTGCGATATAGACATCCATACTCCTTCCATTAAAATAATTATCATCTCCCCAAATTGCTCTTAATGTTGCTTGTCTATCTAAAATTTCACCTTGATTTTTGACGAGTAGACTAAGTAAATGATTTTCTTTGGTGGTTAGTTTTTTATTGCCATCCAAGAGATGAAGTACACTTAATTCTGGTTCATATTTTATTTTTCCAATTAGCAAAGACTCATTTATATCCTTTTTTCTTGCCTTAGCTCTCCTCAGAATAGCGTTGATTCTAGCCAGCAACTCTTCCATTGAAAAAGGTTTTGTCAAGTAGTCATCTGCTCCAATTTCAAATCCTTGTAATTTATCTTCTTTCATTGATTTTGCAGTTAAAAATAAAATGGGAATGGTTTTATCAATCTCTCGAATCTCTTTTGCTAATGCAAAGCCATCCATTTCTGGCATCATAACATCTAACAATAAGAAATCAACTTGCGTTTTGTTCCCATTAAATTTTTCGTAGGCAGCTTTTCCTGTTCTGGCTAAAACAACATTAAAACCTTTACTTTGTAAATAGGAATGTAATAACATGCCTAAATTTTCATCGTCTTCAGCTAATAAGATGTTTAATTTTTCCTGCATTTTTTGATGTGTTAAAAATTACTTTAAATGTTGTACCTTCTCCATATTGTGTCTTAACCTCAATGTTCCATCCATAGGTGTCACAGATTGATTTAACATAACTCAGTCCTAAGCCAAAACCTTTCACATTGTGTACATTACCCGTCGGAACACGAAACAATTTGTCAAATATTTTCGGTACAAACTCTTTTTGAATTCCGATGCCCTTATCTGAAACGGAGAATGACACCTCTTTATTATCATTGATTATAATAATTTCAATATTCGGCTCCGCCTTGCTGTATTTAACAGCATTGTCAAGAATATTGGCAACCAAATTCGTAAGGTGAATTCTATCTGATTTTAATATACACGGATGGTGTTCTTCCATTACTTTAATCTTACCCCCTAAAGGCTGAATTCGAAATTGTGCATTTAAGGCTAATTCCTTTACAACTTCAGATAAATTTACATCCGTGATAGTTGCTTTGATTTCGCCTTTATCCACAACAGCGGATTGAAGGATACTTTCAACCAATAATTCAAGTCGTTTGTTTTCTGTTTTTATCATATTGAAATATGGAGCTAACAGGTGGTCCTCTGTACGATCTCCAACAACATCCTTATCCGTAGCCGCTTCACAAGCTAATGCGATGGTAGATATTGGTGTTTTAAACTCATGCGTCATGTTAGAAATAAAATCCGATTTTAACTCCGACAACTTCTTTTGATCTATAATTGTACGAAACATTATGACCAATACAACAATTATGATAATCACTAAAAGACCGGTTACAATAAATGAATTTTTCATCTCCTTGTAAATGAACTGTTGTTTCTTAGGAAAGAAAACATACAAAAACAAGTCCTCATCGAGCGAATTACTTGGAAATAAATTTACTTGTATACAATTTGAACTGTCTAAATTGGTATTGTATCGTTGAACAGATGAATTAAATTGAATGGGTTTTTTGCTTTGATCACATACCATAAACTGATACTCCTTTGGCAAATCCTCCTTTTCCAATTCATATTTAATGATTGAATCGAGATAATAGGGTTCAATACGCATGGAAGGATTCTCATAGATATTGTCTCTAAAGGCCTGAATCATCATATCGTTTATAAACTTAGCCTTGGTAAAAATTTGCTGAAGAACCTTTTGGTTCAATTCAATGGCCATTTTAGAAGTATCCTCCCTGTTGCCCATTAGGTCTTTTATTTCCCGTATGTCTCTTATTAATACCCTCTGTTGTGCAGAAATTCCTGAAAGTGAATCGTAGGCATCGCCTTTTAATATGAGGTATTTTTCCTTTACTCCATTAACAGTAACCGTGGTGTCTTTTATTGAAATCGTTTCTTGAGCAGACAAAATTTCCTTAAATTCTTCTTTCAGTATTTCGCGGTATTGACCACTGAAGTCTCGGTTTACGATTTGCATGTAACGACGCAAATCCTCTGCTTTTTCATGATGATAGGCTACCCTTCGTAAGCAATTTACCGCATGTTCTTGAAATTGAATTTCCTTGCGATCATACAATTGTAACATCTGAAAAGCCTGAATAACCACAAGGCTCACTAAAGAAAGAATCAATAAAATGGTTAACCCATTAGGTTTTATCTGCTTAAACATAACTTTTTTCATCTTTCCTAAACAAATGAGGTTAAATCATCGCTTAGCATTCAATCAAAGTTAACACATAAATTACCAATACAAAAAAAGTCGCC
>DORI01000114.1:0-8940 GCA_003512365.1 Crocinitomicaceae bacterium
CATTTGAACACCTCCGTAAGCCACAACAGATTTTTCAACCATATCTAAGCCTTCACCAGCGCGATCTAAACCTTGGTAGAAAATGGATGCGATAGGACCTCTTGTGTTACGGCAAAGTTCTTTTGCTGCATCTACACCACCATTTTGTAGTGCTTTCTCAACATCTTTTAAGAATTTAGAAGTATTGATTGTAGATAAATTCAAATAGATTACACGTTCGATAGATAAGGCCATTCCGATGATCATACAAATCAATACTGGAGTCATCCAAAGTACATCTCCTTCAATGTATTTTTGTTTTAGTTGTTGTGAAAACGTTAACTCAGGTTTTTTAGCCTCTTCTTTTTTCTTGGCATTATCGGTTGTTCCTGCGTTAGCTGCATCCGAAACAGCGGCATCTCCTGTAGAAACAGCAGCAGCATCATCGGCAGCTATATCGTTTGTTGGGGCAGCAGCTACTTCTGTATTTTCAGCCTTGTCTTTTTTATCAGCTTTCTTTTTGCCTTGAGCGTTTACATTAGCAATAATACCAAGAGTTAGCGCTAAAGTGATCATTAATGAAGTGGTTATTCTTTTCATGTTTACAAATTAAAACGTTTTTAAATTTAGTTTCGTGGCCTCAAAATTAAGATTTTTTTGGGACTGCAAAAAAAAAACACAGGAATTTAACGACTTAATATAGATTTAACATTCGAATTAATTCTGCTTCCTGCCCAAAAGTTAGAGTTTCATTTACCAATATTCCTTTCTCCAAGAGGTGTTCTTTTGTACTCGCCCCCCAAGCAAAAACCTGAGCGTTTTGAGGAATGGTGTTTATCGAAAGGTATGAATCAACATTGCTAGGGCTTGTAAATATGTAAATAGAACATTCCGGAATATTTTTTCTAATGAAGTTCGTATTGTAAACCTTTATGTAATTAAGTTGATGTGCAGAAAAATATTTTGAAATGGAAAAAAGACTTTTAGATGAGTGCGGTATGGTTATCAAGCGACTCCCTGCCCAGGATTTAAAAGAATTAAAAACTTTTTCAGGAAAAGAAGAGTATTCTCCGGTAAAACTAGATTCATGTCCGCGATTGATTAACGCTTTTTCAGTTCCTTTTCCCATGCAGGCAAAGTCAATGCACGTAAACGATGTGGAAACTTGATCAAAGAAAAAATCCACCGATCGTGGGCTTGTAAAGAATACGATGTCCAAGCGGGTTGGAATTTCTGCAGCCACGCGTTCAAAGGATATCAGAGATTCTGCAATTAATGATAGGTTATTCTTTTGGCAAAAAGCAGTTAGCAGTGGAAGCTCAGTTGCTGATTTAGAAATGAATAGCTGATGCATTGCTCCTAGTTGCTTGCATTCAATTGTTTAATAATTAAACCCGACATGTCACAGGCTTCATTGTAGCGAAAACGAAAATAGCGTGAAGGCTCACTCCATTTCGGAGAAAACGCGACATGTACAAATTCCCCATCGTTATAGACTCCCAATGGCAATTGACATCCACCGTTCATTTGTTTCAGTACGCAACGTTCTATTTGAATTTGCTCTGCCACTTCCTTATTGTTTATTTCAGATAGTACAGCTGCTAATTCTCCGTGATTTTCGCGTATTTGAAGCGCTAATACGCCTTGTGCTGGTGCCGGAACAAATTCCTCAGGATCTAATTTAACGATTTTCAAACCGTTTAAATCTAAATTGAGTCTTGCTACACCCGCATANNCAATATAGCATCATACGCACCTGATTTTAACTTCTCTATTCGAGTTGGCACATTGCCCCTTAAATCCTTAATCATTAAATCGGGACGTAATGCTAAAACCTGAGATTTTCTTCTTGCTGATGAAGTACCTATCGTTGCGTTCTTTTTTAATTCCCAAACTTCAGATTCAATCCAAGATTCTTCTTTGATTATTAATAGTTCACAGGGGTCCTCGCGGTATGAAACAGCTGCAGTAATTAGGCCTTCCGGTTCGGTAGTCTCTAAGTCTTTGTGTGAATGTACGGCAAGATCAATCTCATTAGTTAACAAACTTGTTTCAATTTCTTTAGTGAAAAAACCTTTTCCTTCTAATTTATCAAAACTTAAATCTTGAATTTGATCCCCTTTGGTTAGGATTATAGAAATAGTAACATCACATCCCTTATCCTCCAATAAATTTTTTACGTAATTCGCTTGCCATAACGCAAGATCACTTCCCCTTGAACCGATTCTAATTTTCATGTTTTTGTACATTCGAGAGCAAAATTTCTTTCGCTTTTTTCATTGGACCGCTAATGTACTTTTTTTCCATGTATCCTACGATTTTTTCGAGCAATTCTCTTGATTGAGGGTCTAAATTTTGAAGCTCTGTTTTGAATACTTCATTCAAGGCAACTTCTTTGATTTTCTTTACTTCCTCAGGAACTTCTTGCATTACCAATTCTACTTTTCGTTCTTTGTATAGATTGTCAAATTCTACCAAAGCTTTTTGAATGATTTCATGAACGCGAGACAATTCTCCTTGTCTAATTTTTAAGTTTTCGTTTGACACCTTTTGTAAATGAGCAATAGAAATGTATTGTACACCAAATTCATCTAAAATGAATGGGTCAATGTCTTGTGGAATAGCAAGGTCAATGATTATTTTTTTCGAAGTGTCACCATTCAACAACGTTTGATATAATTCTTTATTTACGATGTGGTGGTCAGAAGAAGTACACGTTACGAGTACATCGAAACCTTCTGTAAATAGTTCAAGTTCATTCAGTTTATGTGCGGTTCCGCCTAATTCATGGGCGAGTTTTTCCGCATTCGATAAGGTGCGGTTAAATACTGAAAACTTACGAAAGCCATGTTTCTTTAAAAACCTGCATAGCGTCGTGTTGGTTGCCCCAGACCCAATAACGACAATCCTCGCGTTGAGTGGAATTTGATAACGCTTTAGTTCCTGATATGCAAGCGAAACCACAGAAACGGGTTTTTGTGAAATACTCGTTTGAGAATATACTTTTTTAGCCGTTTCCACGACTTGTTTCATAACAAGTCGCAACTTGTCTCCCGTTAATCCAGCAGCATGACATGTTTCAAAAGCCTTGCGTACCTGAGTAATAATTTCGCGTTCTCCAACCACCATAGAATCTATCGACGCTGCTACAGAAATTAGATGCTCCACAACATCAATGCCTTTGTGGAAAATAGCATTTTCAATTAGCAAATTGAATGATTCTTCTGAAATATTCGGGTAAATTTCCGTAAGTAAATTACGTGCATGCTGATGTGGGTCTGTCAAATCACCTTCTGTAACAAATGCAAACTCGACACGGTTGCAAGTAGACAAATAGTATAATTCAGATAAATCAAAGTTGTTTTTTGCTTCTTTTAAACGATTTTCATAATACGCTTGCTCAATATGCAATAAACCAAGGGTTTCTACCGGTAGGTTTTTGTGCGTAAATGCTATGGCATAAAGTTGTTTCACAGAAGATATGAGTACTTTTGACTGCAAAGTTCTCGTGATTTAAAAGTAGTATTGTCATGAGAATGTCATAAAATTTAAAAACTAAAGGCGTGAAGGCTAATTTAGAATCAATTGAAATAATACTTTTTGATTTAGGAGGTGTGCTGATAAACATAGATTATAATGCCACCTCGTTGGAAATGAAAAAATTAGGTTTTTTGAGTTTTGATGATCAGTATACTCAGTTGGCACAAAACACGCTTTTTGACCTCATGGAAACAGGTAAGATTTCTGAACAAGCTTTTATAAACGAGTTAAAAACACAGGTAAACCCTAATGTTACACCGAATCAACTAGTACATGCGTGGAATAAAATGATTGGAGAATTTCCCCAGAAAAAAGTTGATCTGCTCGACAAACTCAAGGGGAGACGAGTGGCTATGCTCAGTAATACGAATGCAATTCATTGGAAAAAGGTATTGCATGAATGGAAAAAGGTGAGCCAAGATGAAATGGAAGAATACTTCGAAAAAATATTTCTTTCTCATGAAATCGAACGCAGAAAGCCACATGTTGAGACCTTTCATTATGTATGTCAAAGATTAAAAACACTTCCTGAAAAAGTGCTTTTCATTGACGATAGTCCGCAACACATTAAAGGAGCAAAAGAAGCAGGTTTGAGGACTTTCTTTTACGAAGACGAATCCTCGTTTTTTCAACTTTTTTCTTGACAAAGTTCGATTAGCATTCCTAATCCGCTTTTAGGGTGCAGGAAAGCAATGCGTTTATTATCGGCTCCGTCTTTTGGAGTTAGGTGCAACAAAATGAACTCATCCTTTTGCAACCGCTCAATTTCCTTTTCAATATTGTCAACCTCAAATGCAATATGATGAAACCCACTTCCTTTTTTTTCTAAAAACTTAGCAATTGGAGAATGCGATTCAGTAGCTTCGAGTAATTCTAACTTAGCGTCACCTATTAAAAAGAACGCTGTTTTTACTGCTTCGGATGCAACCAATTCTTGTTTATAGCAAGGAACGCCAAACAATTTTTCATAAATTGGAATGGCATGGTTTAAGTCTTCCACAGCGATACCGATATGTTCAATTTTTTTAATCATACTAATCGATTTTAAAAAATTTTTCAGAGGTGTTATCGAAATTTAAAAAGTATATTCCTTTCAAAAGATTGGTACAGTTCACTTCTTGACTAAACCCTTGCTTCAATAAATTTCCGTAGGCATCAAACACTTCATATTTTGTTTTAACCGATTTTCCATTGGATTTAAAATAAATAAAATCTTTTACTCGAGAAGGTGTTTTAATAACTTTTCCAACGGTAGAAACCACGGTTGTTGATTGCGAAGACCTTAGTTTTTTGGAATTGTCGCGTTGAGATACGCGCAAGGTATTTTTACCAGAATGCAGATTGACCTGAAAGGCGTAACTATTGCTTCTGCTTCCACCATTTCCTTTTACATAGCCAACTTCCAACCATTTTCCCCACCTGTAGTGTTCAACAATAAAATCCAAAACGCCATTTTCCTTCGAAGTTACCCATTGTAAATTCCCATCCGCAGAACATTGAATGCGCTCGCACACGAAGGTGCTTTTTGGTAACAACACTTCAGTATTAAGGAATTTAGGGGCACATCCGTTTGCATGTTCTAAAACCACAAAAACTGGATCGCCAATCTTTAAATTGAACAACTTGAAATTAACCTCGAAAACATTACTTTGAATGGAAGCCGGTAAAATGTCTCCATTTACGGTAACCTTAGTAATACAAAAGCCAAACCCGTCGGATTGCGCTGGATTTGAAACAAGCAAATTCCCCCCTTGATAGTTTCCCTGAACAGAGAGTAACTCTTCTTGTGTAAAAGCTCTCGAAATATAGAATAACAATAAGAACAATAAAAAAATGCGCATAGAAAGAACGAAAATAAGGAAAATCATTACTAAAACAAGAAACTTTGTTCGATTGAAGCACAATGATTTTAACTTTGCTTCATGGATTATCAAGTTGTTAAAGCATTACACATCATTTTTGTTGTGAGCTGGTTTGCTGGACTTTTTTATATCGTAAGGCTTTTCATTTATCATGTGGAAGCATTAAAAGAGGAAGAACCAAAGCAATCCATTTTAGCTGATCAATACCGAATCATGCAACGTCGTCTCTGGTGGATTATTACAACGCCCGCCATGTTACTTACCCTGGTTTTTGGAATTTGGATGTTGGTATTAAATCCTTCACTATTGAAACTTGGTTGGATGCATTTGAAATTAGGCTTTATCGTTTTGCTTCTTATTTACCATGCGAGTTGTCAGGTCATCATGTTTCGACTGGCAAATGGAAAACATACACTGACGTCAACAAAACTGAGAGTTTGGAATGAAGTAGCTACTCTTTTTTTAGTAGCAATAGTTTTTATAGTTGTATTGAAATCTAGCTTGAATTGGGTCTATGGTACCTTGGGATTTTTTGGAGTTGGATTACTTCTGATGGCGGGAATTCAAGTTTACAAAAAGTGGCGAAAGTTTTAAGTGAAGAAAAGGTTGTTTCTTTAGAAAGTTTAATTAACTTTGCAACAAATTTTGGTCAATTTTAATTTGGACAACGATGCAAGTGTTTGATAATAAGGTAATTAAATCGATAGTACTTGTTTTTTCTTTGGCATTGATTGCTCACAATACTTTTGCAAGTGGCAGTGGAAATAACCATAAAGAAGAGGATCAGTTCGATGTCAGTGAAATGATTATGCATCACGTGAAAGATGCGCATGAGTGGCACTTATGGGGTGATGAAAAAACAGGTAAAACTTTTTACCTACCTGTGATAATTAGTGATGACGGCTTTAAAGTTTTCAGTTCATATCATTTTTATCATGGCAAAGAGGTTCATTCAAAAGATGCCAAGGGAAATATCGTTCATTATCTGATTGGGGAAGGTCCTGCTGAAGGTTATGCCTTGTTTCATGAAAAAATTTACAAGTTGGATGAAAAGGGCAAATTAAATATTGAAGATGGACACCCAACGAATAACAAACCATTAGACTTATCAATTACAAAAAACGTTTCTTCTCTTTTCGTGGGGGCAATTATAATATTAATTCTAATATTGTCCATGGCGAGGTTTTATAAAAAAAATGGACCTGTTGCACCAAAGGGAATTGCCAAATTTTTAGAGCCTTTCATAATGGTAATTAGAGATGACATCGCGAAAGAAAATATAGACCATCATAAGTACCATAAATATGTGCCTTATTTGCTGACAATTTTCTTTTTCGTTTGGATTAATAATTTACTTGGACTAATACCTATTTTCCCGGGAGGCGCAAATTTAACAGGTAATATTACGGTAACATTTTTCTTGGCCTTGTGCACTNNTGTTGGTTACTCTGTTGTCCTCAAATAAAAACTATTGGAAACATATTTTTGCCACCCCTGGAGTTCCAGTGGCTTTGATGCCAATAATGATCCCCATCGAAATAGTCGGAATTTTTACAAAACCATTTGCGTTGATGATTCGTCTATTTGCAAACATGACGGCTGGGCACATTATTATTCTAGCGTTGATTTCTATAATTTTTATTAATAAAAATGCAGCTTGGGGTGCATTATCAGTACCAATGGCTTTGTTTATTTCTTGTTTAGAAATGTTGGTTGCAGTTTTGCAAGCGTATTTATTTGCGTTGCTTTCTGCATTATTTATCGGTGCAGCAGTTGAGGAAGCGCATCATTAGAACTTGTAACTTTTAAATATACATAGTATGATTTATGGTAGTATAGCAGCGATTGGAGCGGGTTTAGCAGTTTTAGGAGCCGGAATTGGTATTGGCCAAATCGGCGGAAAAGCTGTTGAAGGGATTGCAAGAAATCCTGAGGCATCTGGGAAGATCACGACAACAATGATTATCGCGGCAGCACTTATTGAAGGTGTTGCATTATTTGGCGTGGTAATCGGTTTGTTAGGGGCTGCGAAGTAGGTTTATTTTCTACCCAAACGGTTGGTTTGGGTAGAAAATTTTTTATTGGTTTAAAAATATATTAAAATGGATTTAGTTACCCCCGATTTAGGTTTATTGTTTTGGACAGGTCTTGTGTTTTGCTTGCTCTTATTTGTCTTGACAAAATTTGCTTGGAAGCCAATATTAAATATGGTCAATGAGCGTGAAAAGAAAATTGCAGATGCCTTAGATTTGGCTGAGAAGACCAAAAAAGAAATGCAAGAGTTGCAAGCTGAAAATGAGCGAATCATTAAGGAGGCAAATGCAACCCGCGACACTATTCTTAAGGAAGCTAAAGAAGCGGCAAATGCTATGGTAGAGGATGCAAAAAACAAGGCTAAAGTAGAAGCTCAGAAATTAGTGGATGCTGCTCGTCAGTCGATTCATTCCGAAAAAGCCGCTGCAATGGCTGAATTAAAGTCTCATGTGGCCACCTTGTCTTTGGAAATCGCAGATAAAGTAGTTCGCGGAGAATTAGCTTCTGATGATAAACAAAAAGCATTGGCAGATAAATTAGCAGGAGACATTAATTTGAATTAAGATGAAATCGACTAAATCCGCTGCTAGATACGCCAAAGCATTGCTTGAATTAGCAATCGAAAAGAATAAGTTGAGTGTTGTAGAAAACAACGTTCAAGCTATTATTCGTGCAGGAGAGGAAACACGCGATTTTTCAGTATTTTTAAATTCTCCACTCATCAAGGTTGACAAAAAGATCGCTGTTTTAAAAGAATTATTTGGTGATTTTGACCCGATGACTCTTGATTTTTTGAGTATGGTTACCAAAAATGGAAGAGAGAATCTCATTATGTTTATTGCGCACTCATTCGAGGCTCAATTAAAGTCGCACCGCGGAATTGTTCCTGTAACAATTATCAGTGCACGTAAATTAGAAGGTGCTACGCGTGATAAAATTGTAGCAAAAATTCAGAAATCAGTTGACGGAACACCAGAACTTACGGAAAAGATTGACGAAAGTCTGATCGGTGGGTTTATAGTGAGAATGGGAGATAAACAAATAGATGCGTCTGTATCAAGTCAATTGATGAGACTAAAACAAGAATTAGTAAAATAAATACCTATAAATAAAATAAAATGGCAGATATCAAACCCGCAGAAGTATCAGCAATATTAAGAGAGCAATTATCAGGTTTTCGCTCAGAAGCAGAATTACAAGAAGTTGGAACCGTTCTTCAAGTTGGAGATGGAATCGCACGTATTTATGGAATGAATGGTGTGCAGTATGGTGAGCTAATTGAATTCGAAAGTGGTATGCAAGGTATCGCGTTGAATCTTGAAGAGGACAACGTAGGAGCTGTATTATTGGGAAGATCCTCTGAAGTTAAAGAAGGTCATACAGTAAGAAGACTTGGAAAAATTGCTTCCGTAAAAGTTGGAGACGGAATGGTTGGTCGTGTTATCAACACTTTAGGGAATCCAATTGATGGAAAAGGGCCGATTCAAGGAGAATTATATGAAATGCCTATCGAACGTAAAGCGCC
>DORI01000114.1:9009-9315 GCA_003512365.1 Crocinitomicaceae bacterium
GTGACCGTCAAACAGGAAAAACGACAGTTGCAATCGATACGATTATTAATCAGCGTGAATTTTTTGATAGAGGTGAACCTGTATTCTGTATATATGTAGCTATTGGACAAAAAGGTTCAACAGTTGCGGGAATTGTTAAGAAATTGGAAGATGCTGGAGCGATGGCTTACACAACTGTTGTAGCTGCAAATGCTTCTGATCCTGCGCCAATGCAGTTTTATGCACCAATGACAGGTGCTGCAGTTGGTGAATATTTCAGAGATTGTGGGAAACCGGCTTTAATCGTTTATGATGATTTATCTAAAC
>DORI01000128.1 GCA_003512365.1 Crocinitomicaceae bacterium
TACCAAATTAATCAAATCGGTACTTAACAACTCAATTTTTCGATATTGTACCGATTGAAATCCGCTTGCTGGCAGCAATGCCATTCGGAACTTTAAAAACTCCGCTTGGTCCATTCCTTCAATCATAATAGTGAAACTATAAATCAAGGCTTCGAAATACCTATTAACCCTTTCGAGCCGCGCTAAAAGCAAATCCATGGTGCATTCCTTCTCTTGATTTAAACAATTCAATTCTTGTATTGCCAATTTAAAATACAATTCGGTAATTTGGTGGTAACCAATAAAGACCATTTCGTCCGGAAAATTAGTTCTAGGTTTCTGTAAGCTCAATAAAGTATCCAATTGAATATAATCCCAATAGGTCGTCACTTCAGAATACAACAAACCATCGAGGTACGAGATTAAATCTTGCCCAATTGCGTCATATTTAGCGTTCAGTAATTGCAAGCGCTTTTCAAGTTCGGGGGTAATTTCCATTTCGTATAAATTGTGTGTTAAGTTAAATGAATTTGCTTCACATAAACCGGTGCACCAAAAATTTCCGTGGCGTATTCGTTGAAATAATCTTCTCGTTCCGTACTGTAAAACTCAAGTTTGAAGTCCTTTTTCAAGGATTCTTCTATGGCCATGTGTCGCTTTAAATAATCTCTTAATTTAACTGCCACTAAAGGACCTTGTTCCATTATTTTTGCTCGGTTATTCACTATTTCTTCTAGCATTGAGCGAATAATGGGATAATGTGTACAGGCTAAAATCAGGGTATCAATTTCTGGGTCTTTCGCAAACAAATGCTCAATATCGGAAGCAATAATCATTTTGCCTGCAGGGGAATTATATTGACGCTCTTCAATCAACGGAACCCAAAGTGGACAAGCTTGTTGAAATACTTCGATCTTAGGGCTTATTTTTGCAAGCTCAAGGAGGTAGGAAGATGAATTTACCGTTCCTTCGGTGCCGAGGATACCTACTTTATTGGTGCGGGTATGCCATTGAATATCCTCTGCACAGGGCCTAATTACGCCAAGCACTCTTTTGTTAGGATAACGAATGGGAAGGACGGTTTGCTGAATGGTTCTTAGTGCTTTAGCAGAAGCCGTATTGCAAGCTAAAATCACCAATTCGCACCCTAGTTTAAAAAGAAATTCTACGCCCTCAAGGGTATATTCGTAAATCAGGTCAAATGATTTGTTGCCATAAGGCGACCTGGCGTTATCACCAAAGTAAATGTAGTTGTATTGAGGTAAAGCGCTGGCAATTTCTCGTAAGACCGTTAGCCCCCCAAAACCAGAATCAAATACGCCAATTTTACCAGTTTTCTCCAATATTGAAATAGAATGGAGGGCATTGCCCCTTTACGAAATGTTACTTTTTCATGGCCTCGGCGTCCAAGCGCAATAATTCAATCTTGACTTCCATGGTGATGTCAATACCCCCTTTTGCATAAAGCACTTTCGAGGCTTCTAACACATAATTTACTTTTTTTCGCTCGGCTACAATTTCTACTGCCTTTTGCAGGCGGTCTAAAATAGGCTGGTTGAATTCATTGGCTAAAGTTTGAAGCTGTTGTTGAAGCAAGGTTTGGGTTTGTTGATAACGTTGCTCCATGCCCATGATTTTTTCTTGCTCTATTTTTAGCATTGTTGGCGTTAAGTCGTTTTTAATGGCATCCAATTTTATATAAGCATCGTTAATTTGTTTTTCTAATAAACCAAGATCCGCAACGCCATTGTCTTGGAATTTCTTTAAGTCATTTTCAGCTTTCTTATAGGACGGTAAGGAATCCAATAACGCTTGTGAATTCACATGGGCGAATTTCATCTGAGCATTTATGGATAAGAATGTAAGAGAGAAGACGATTGTAAAAAAAAGTGTTTTCATAGTTTAAAATTTAATTATTCTTTTGTGATTCCCATTTCTTCAAGGATGCGGTTACTAATATCCGCGTCCTTATCCGCGTATATCAAATTACTTTGGTTCGCTTTATCGAAAACGAAGGTGTACCCATCTGCTTTCGCTACTTTTTTCATGGCGGTGTAAATTCTGTCTTGAATGGGTTTTATTAATTCTTGACGCTTCATAAAATAATCGCCATTTCGACCAAAGCGTTGGGACTGTAAATCGATGGTTTCTTTTTCAAGTTTCTCTATTTCCGATTTTCGTTTGGCTTTTTCCTCTGCAGGGAGGAGGATTTCTTCTTTATCGAAATTTTCTTTTTGCGTTTTTATCACCAAAAAACGGTCTTCAATATCTTTTGTCCAGGCGTCCGCAAGCCGATCAAGTTTTTCTTTCGATTCCGTATATTCTGGGATGTTCGATAAAATGTAATCCGAATCTATAAAGGCGAATTGGGCCAAAGTGGTATTGTGGAAAATCACAAAGAACAATAAGATAAAGAGGCAATTTAGCCTAAATAAATTCATAAAACGAAATTACGATAATATTATCAATTTTTACAACTCACCAAGGTTCATGCCAATAGTAAAGCTTAATTTCGGATAATAGCCTTTAGTTTTAATTGACATATCGGATGGTCCGTTGTAACCTGAAGACCAAGAATCCAAACGATCGAAACCTAAGCCATAATCTATACCAAGCATACCAAACATTGGAAGAAATACGCGTATTCCAACTCCTGCGGCACGTTTTACATTAAAAGGGTTAAAATTTTTCACACTTGGATAAGTATTTCCTGCTTCTAGAAAACTTGTAACATAGAAAGTGGCTTGAGGATTCAAAGAAATCGGATACCTCAGCTCTAAGGTATATTTAGCAATTATAGGATCCGAGGATCCAGAAGAAATGGACTGGTCATCATAGCCTCTTAGGGCAATAATTTCTCTACCGCCAATTTGGTTAACACCCGTTAAACCACTACCTCCCATGGTAAATCGATCAAAGGGAGTAATTCCTCGTGCTGCATTGAATGCGCCAATATAGCCAAAACCGAAACGAGACAAGAGTACAAGTTTCCGATTAGCATTTAATGGCGTATACCATTCACCTGTAAATTTGAGTTTAAAGTATTCCAAAAAATAATATTTTTCTGCAATGGTAGCGTTGGCATAATCCACATCCTTTTTAAAATACGAATAGGGGAGCGTCGATTTCGCCGTGAAGGTAAAATTCGATCCGCTTTGCGGATAAATTGGCGCGCTCACGGAGGAGCGCTGAAGGACGTATTTAAAGGCGATGTCATTGGAATACCCTTTAGGAAAAATCGGAAATCTGAAGTCGTTGACGACATCATAGTATTGATAACCTATTTCGTAATATGCAGTAAAATAATCATCTGGCCATTTCTTTCGACGCTGTAAACCAAGACCAACCCCAGAAATGGAAATCCCTTTGTAGGCAGGATTCACGCGCAACAAACCGTTGGAAGATAATAAAGTATGGTTAATCCAAAAAGACAAAGCATTGGGCTTTTTGCCTCCAAGCCAAGGCTCTGTAAAGGAGAACGTATAACCTTGATAAAACCGACCATTGGACTGGGCGCGAATAGATAACCGTNNCCGTTGGCCATCACCGCCAGGTAAAGGTGACCATGCGGATTTTTTAAAGAAATTTCGGGTTGAAAAATTATTAAACGTAAGACCTAATGTTCCTATAATCCTTCCTGCCCCTCCTGGACCTGCTCCTCCATAGCCTCCTGAAAGCTCTATTTGATCTGAGGATTTTTCTTCTACAATATACTCGACATCGACCGTGCCTTTTTCAGGATTTGGCATGGGGTTGACCTTCATGGTTTGGTCGTTGAAAAAGCCAAGCTGCGACAATTCGCGTTGGGTACGCATGATGTCCTCCTTGTTAAAAAGGTCGCCTGGTTTTGTTCTTATTTCTCTAAAAACAACTTGGTCGTTTGTTTTCGTATTTCCTTTAACCGTAATCTCTCCATATTTGGCCTCCTTTCCTTCATAAATACGAAATTGATAATTGATATAGTTACCATTCACCCCCATTTCTACAGGGAAAATTTGAAAAAACAAGTGTCCTTTATTCATGTATAATGAGGCAATATCTCTGCCATCCCCCCCCCCGTTTAACCTTTTGTCTAACAATGTTTTATTATATATATCTCCTTTTTTTATTCCCAGAATTGAATCCAAGAACGTTGATCGGTATTTGCTATTTCCGAACCATTCAAAATCGCCAAAATAATATTTATTACCTTCATCAATTTGTAAATGAAGGGCGAGATTTTTCGGATCCAAGAAAAACACAGAATCTTGAATGATTCGGGCATCTCTCAACCCAATGGCATAAAATTTTTCTATTAGCTTTTTTTTATCTTTTTCAAAAGTGGAAACGGTATATTTTGAAGGTTTAAAAATGCGTAAAATTGATCTTCGTTTGGTATCTTTCATCGCTAAGTAGAGCTTCCATTTTGGTATACTGCTGACGCCATTTAAAGTAATTTCTTTAATTCCAACCTTGACGCCGCGATTAATATCAATTAAAAAAACTTCCGAATTATTCATGATGGTGTCCTTAATTCTTCGGATATTCACATTAATCCCGTAAAATCCTTTTTCTCTAAAATAACCCCTGATTTTTGTGTCCGTTTGATAAAGCATGTTCTCCGTAATTGTTTTACCCGAAAACAATTCAATGATTTCTTTTAACTTATCGGCCTCTCGTTTCGGAATTCCTTTAAACTTAAAATGGGAAAGTTTTGGTCTGGNNACGAGCCGGATGCTAAGATAAACAACGCCTTCGATTTCCTTGTCTAGTTCGATTGAAATATCAGAAAACAACTCTTCTTTCCATAAATTTCTAATTGCCGTACTAATTTGGTCACCAGGAATAGTTATTTTTTGACCTTGTCGCAAACCTGCCACGGCTTTTATTGCCTGATGGTCAAAATTATCGGCACCAACAACCCGAACCGGACCAATTTCATATTCGCGGGGGATACCATTGCCATCAAAATCTAAGGATTGTGATAACATCGGCCCGAAATAAACAAAAAGGATGAACAATAATATTATATTTCTCATTTAGGGTGTTTTAACGCACTTGTTCTGAAATTTTACCGAATCTGCGCTCTCTAGATTGAAAATCGATTATGGCATCCATAAAATGTTGTCTTCTAAACTCTGGCCAATATACGTTGGTAAAGTGCATTTCTGCGTAAGCTAATTGCCAAAGTAAAAAATTACTTACCCTGTGCTCACCGCTAGTGCGAATTAGTAATTCTGGATCGGGAAAACTTGCCGTATCTAATTCCTTTTCTAAATCCTTTTGACCAATTTTTCCAGGGATTAGTTTTCCATTCAGGACATCAGTAGCCATTCTGTTGAATGCGCGCATCAATTCATCTCTAGATGAATAATTCAGTGCAAGAATTAATGTGATGTCCTTATTTTTGGCCGTTTTTTGCACTGCTTCGTCCAAACTAATTCTGCAATCTTCAGGTAACAAACTTAAATTGCCGATCGTAGCAAGTCGAACGTTGTTTTCCATTAGCAATGCTAATTCGCTATGAATTGAGGCTACCAATAATTGCATTAATCCGTCAATTTCTTCTTTTGGTCTTGACCAATTTTCCGTTGAAAAAGCATATAAGGTAAGATAACTTACCTCTAATTCCCGGGCGCATTTTATGGTTTCCCTAACCGATTCTACACCATTTGAATGGCCAAACAATCTGTTTTCACCCTTAGCTTGAGCCCAACGGCCATTACCGTCCATGATGATGGCCACATGACTAGGAATATTATCTGGGTTTATAGATCGGGGAATCAACATTATATAAGAACAAAGGTAGACAATATCAAGGGTTTCCCAAATTCGTTTGATCTACTTAACAGATGTTAACAGCTTAATCCAAAAGAACTACTACATCA
>DORI01000203.1 GCA_003512365.1 Crocinitomicaceae bacterium
ATTGTTGGTGATCGAACTATTGATGTTCACATTCGTAAATTAAGAGGCAAAATAGGAGAAGACAAAATAAATACTGTAAAAGGAATTGGTTACAAGTTTTGCGGATAATTTGGAATGTTTTTTGTTCCTAGAAATCTAACCTAAAAATTATGAAATAAGCATTAAGAGATTTTCAATAAAACACCAACGAATAAATCTCTTTTGCAATCCATTTGAACGAAAAAACAAATTAAAAACATATGAAAAAGACCTTTATTTTCATTTTATGCATTTTTCTCTCAGAGAACTTCAATGCTCAAACAAGTTTTAATGACGCTTTTGCACCCATTCGCTCAGAATTGACATCTTGGGACCCCATTCGTGGGGAATGGCTAGCTTCATCATTACAAGCATATTCAAATCAGAAAGATATCCCTGACAGAACTTTTCCTGAAGATTTTACCCCGTATGAAATGTTCGCATTGGTTCCAGAAGGCAAAAGAAAAAATATCCAAGAAACCCTCAATCGTTCTGCGTCAAACATTGCCTCAACAGATCAGGCTAATTGGAATCAATTACAATTATTGGTAAATCACAGTTTTTGTTCTTGGATTCATGGCCGAAGCTACGGTGATCCACACCTCATTTCTTTTGATAATGCCACATACTCCTTTCAAACGGTAGGTGAATTTGTTTTGGCTAAATCAAAAAAACATGCATTTGAAATTCAGAGTAGACAACGACCTCAAGGTGATAATTTTTCTTTGAATTCAGCCATTGCGATGAACGTTGGGGGTGATCGACTTTGTTTTTATGGTGACGAAAGACCTGATGGAAATCCAAGTTCCTTTAGGCTGAATGGTGCTCCTATCGAATTACAAGGAAGAACTTATTATCTGCCAAAAGGAGGTGTTATTAGAGTAGAAGGGAAAAATTATATTATTAATTGGCCAACGGGTGAACGNNTTAAACGAGGCCTCGGAAATAATGTTTTCGTAAACGTGTCCGTCTCTGTATTCCGTTGCGACCAAGGTTTATTTGAAGGATTACTAGGAAATGCCAATGGAAATATTGACGATGACTTCAATCAACGAAATTCGAGTCGATCGATGCCAGCGTACATGGCATTCTCTTCTTTCGGAAATCAAGCCATGCAACAGGCTGCTCAAAATGCCGAACGAGAATATTTGGCTTTTCTAGCTAAAGATTTTGCAGATGAATGGCGTATTACTACAACTTCTTCACTTTTTGATTATGGATTCGGGCAAAGCACATTAAGTTTTACCGATCGGTCATTTCCTCGTGTTCATTACACTTTAGCAGATTTATCGCCAAACCAACAATCAGCAGCCCGACAACGCTGTTTAGATATGGGAATTCCAAACAATGAATTAGGTGGGTGCATGTTTGATTTTGGTCATTTGAACATTACACCAAATCCAATGCCTACACCAAGCAATCCAATTACGGGTGCGGTATTAAATAAAATCGAACGGCCGCGAATTAACAATAATCAACATGCTTTTGCAGATGGAAAGGAAGTAGGAACTCGAAATCCTCTGCCAATCTCTAATCCCAGCAACGAAGGAGATAAAAACCCAGTGATTGAACGACCAAAACCAGCCAAAGAAGTAGATTTCAAACCTGTTATCGTTTCTCCAAAGCCTAAAAATCCAACAAGTCCAGTCACTAAGCCCTCTGTAACACCAAAACCCGGAGGTGGAATAAAACCTGGAGGAATAAAAGTAGGAAAAGGCTAAATAATTATAACCTTTCTCCAAATTATTTCTTTAGAATTGGATGTTATTTTAATATGGTAGGTTCCATTTTTTAAGGGTAGAGTTATATTCTCACCCTCAAAATTGACAATATTGAAAACAAGTTTTCCGTATAGATCAAAGACCTCGATCTTCAAGAATTGTTTAAGTTCAGGAAAATTTATTATCCCTGTTGAAGGGTTCGGATAAATGGAATAGTTATTATTAAATTCAATTAGAGCATTTGTCGTTTCACAAGTTTTGGTTTTCAAAAAATCCCAAATATATGCAGGAGAGTAAAAATCCATGTTAATAGTTCCAACACCCCCATTCCAAGTGTTAATTCCTGGCCATTGATGCCCTCCACCAATTATTTTAACAAATTGAAGATCATTGAGCTGACAGTTGAATTCCTGTTTTTCACAAGTTGAAAAATCGAAAAGATTCACATTTGGTATATCCGAAACATTTGGTTGAGAATTACAATTCAAAAAATTAGACCACTTATTAATGAGTTGATCGACGGAAATTCCTGTTGTAATAGATCCAGAATAAGGAACCACAGCATCCAGGGTTCCATGAATATGAAGAACTGAGGTATTAAATGTAGGATTTTCACAGTTATTATAAACCGTATCACTCATAGTTCCTGAAACGGAGGCTATTCCCGCAAAACACAAATTCGATTCACAAGCTAGTTTATGACACATGAACGCCCCATTCGAGAATCCACATAAGTATCTGCGTTCTGGAATTGTGTGAAAATTCGATTCAAAAAATTGAAAAAGCGTTTCAATATAACCAATATCATCAGCCGAAGAAACGGAAACATTCATATTGGCGTTCCAAGCGTTATTAATTCCACTAGGATACATAACTATAAAATTCCCTTCTTCAGCAAGTTGATTAAATTGTGTCACATTCATAATACCCGAACCAGTTTGAGTGAGGCCATGAAGAACACAGAGCAGAGGAAGAGAGGATTCTCCATCCCAATTAGAGGGAGTGTAATATGTATAATTCCTAATTTCACCATTGTGTGATAAGGATCCTAATTGCTGAGCATATAAACTAACGGCAGAAAACACTACAATTAATAGGATATTAATTTTTAAAAATAATTTAAAATTCTTCATTTAAGGCTAACAACGAAATTATATAAAAAAGAGTTGCAATCGTAATATATCCACTAATTGAACGGCAATTCGTATTTTTGACCTATGAGAAAATGGATGTCCTTAATTTTAGTTCTTGTATGTATTTCAACAATAAAAGCACAGAAGCCAAAATTGGTTGTTGGGATAGTTATCGACCAAATGTGTTACGAATACTTATATCGGTATCAGCCTAATTTTTCGAAGAATGGTTTTAATCGTTTTTTGAATCAAGGAGTAAACTTCAGAAACACTTTATACAATTATGTCCCAACGTACACTGGACCCGGTCATGCATCAATTTATACCGGAACAACTCCTAGCAATCATGGAATAATTGGTAACGAATGGTACGACAAAAACAAGAAGCAAACGATTAATTGCGTTGCAGATGAAAACTATAGAAGCATTTGTACTACGTCGTTAGAAGGAAATTGCTCGCCCAAAAATTTAAAAACATATACCATAACGGATCAATTGAAATTAACCTATCCGACATCTAAAGTTTTTTCTTTTTCAATCAAAGATAGAGGCGCCATTCTTCCTGGGGGTCATTTGAGTAATGGTTCATTTTGGTATGATTACAGCTCAGGAAAATTCATAAGTAGCAGCTATTATACGGCTCAATTGCCAGAATGGCTAAAAGAATTTAATTCAGTAAATAACGCAAGTACCTATTTAAAGAAATGGGATCTTCTTTTGAATGAAACCATGTATGGTGCCGCCGACGATTCTCCATATGAAGTGATTATCTCAGGAAAAAATAAAGCTATTTTTCCTTACGATTTTCCATCAATAGAAAATAATATGTCCGTTTTTACGCTCTCGCCTTTCGCAAATACACTTTTAACTGACGTTGCTCTCTCTGCACTGGACAATGAAAACTTAGGTAAAACAAAAGAATGTGATTTTTTGGCAATTTCATATTCAACTCCTGATATTGCGGGACATGCATTCGGACCTTATTCTAGAGAACTTGAAGACATGTATTACCGTCTTGACAGAGAGATAGCAAGGTTAATTGACAAGCTTGAACAACAAGTCGGAAAAAAGAATCTAGTCGTATTTTTGACAGCCGATCACGCAGTGGTTCCTGTGCCGCAAATGTTAATAGATAAAAATCTGCCGGGAGGATACATTTACATGGATAAGCTTCAGCAATCATTAAAGGAGGCGTTAAAAACCGATTTAGGAATAAAAGAAGAACTTATTTTAATTGAAGAAAATCAGCATTTTTACCTAAACCATAGTGTTATTAAATCTGAGAATTATTCGTTGCAACAAATTACTAACACAATGAAGAAAATTTTACTGGAATGGCCTGGAATTAAAGCAGTATATACCAAAGAGGAGCTCATGCTAGAAAAAGGTGTTGAAGATGAATGGAAAACAATGGTCAGGAAAGGATTCGATTACAACCGTTCCGGTGATGTGGTTTTTTTGGTAGAACCAGGTTATTTAACCAAAACCACAGATTCTCCCAAAGCCCATCAAGGCACTTCGCATGGCTCATCATTTAATTATGACGCCCATGTTCCTTTACTTTGGTATGGGAGAACTTGGAAAAAAACGGACATTTTTTCTCCATGTGAAATAACGGACATCGCCCCTACCCTTGTTCATTTAATGAATCTTCAAAGACCCGGAGCTATGACCGGTTCCCCATTACTTGAGTTATTAAAAAAATGAACGAAGTAAATTTTTTTCTTGAACATCTGGGTCAAACCAATGAAAATCCCTTTTTAATTTCGGTTGAACGAGCGGAAGGCTCTTTTATATATGACAAAAAAGGGAAACCATATTTAGACATGATTTCAGGAGTTGCTGTCAACAATGTTGGCCATCGACATCCAAAAATAATTAGTGCGATTCAAAAACAATTGGATAAACACCTTCACGTGATGGTTTATGGTGAGTTTATTCAAGATGCTCAACTTAATTTAGCTAACGCATTAAAAGAAGTTTTGCCGCTTGAATTGTCGTGCGTATATGCCGTAAACTCAGGTACTGAAGCCAACGAAGCCGCCATAAAATTAGCCAAACGTTACACGGGAAGAACTGAAATCGTTTCTTTTCGAGGTTCTTATCACGGCAGCACGAATGGGTCATTAAGCATTTCTGGTAACGAAACAAAAAAGATGGCATACAGACCATTACTGCCAGACGTGCGATTTTTACATTGGAATGACGAAACTGAATTGGTCAAAATTACCGAGAAAAGTGCTGGGGTGATTATCGAAACGATTCAAGGTGATGCCGGNNTTAATTGACTATGATCAAATGAGAAAGCTTGCGATAGAGAATAAACCAAAAATAATTGTTGCAGGAATCTCTTCTTATCCAAGAATTGTTGATTGGTCAAAATTTAGAGAAGTTGCTGATGAAGTTGGTGCGCTTTTAATTTTTGATGAAATTCAATGTGGTATGGGGAGAACAGGTAAATTGTTCGCTTTTGAACACTATGATATTATTCCGGATGTTTTAACATTGGGAAAAGCGCTCGGAGGAGGTATGCCCATCGGAGCATTGGTTTCTTCACATGAAATATTGCAGGTCTTCACCAATAATCCTATGTTAGGTCATATTACCACTTTCGGCGGTCATCCCTTGGTTGCTGCTGCCGCTTCTGCTGCTGTTAATGTTCTCTCTCATGACATAAATTATACTGAAGTTGAACGTCTTGGAAAAAAACTGGAATCTAGTATATGTTCATTACCAGGAATCAAGGCTAGTAGGAGAATTGGCTACATGTTTGCCTTTGACATGGAGTCAGCTGAACAGGTTGAAAAAGTTGTAACAAATTGCTTAGCGAATGGCGTAATAACGTTTTGGTTTTTATCACATCCTTACAGTTTTAGATTATCTCCTCCTTTGACTATTTCAGAGTTAGAAATTGATCAGGCAATTAATGTTATTTCTCAAGCGATTATAGAGGCTATTTAATTTTTTTTCTTTTTGGTTTGAGTTACCTTTGCACCGATGAAAGTAATTGATCATATTTCCAACGCTAAGGGAGCAACCTTGTTTTCTTTTGAAATCTTACCTCCACTGAAGGGAAAGAGTATTCAATCAATTTACGATGGAATCGATCCTTTAATGGAATTTAAACCAAAATTCATTAATGTTACCTATCATCGTGAGGAATACATCTACAAAGAGCGAGAGCATGGTCTATTGGAAAAAATCGCTGTAAGAAAAAGACCCGGAACTGTTGGGATTTGCGCTGCCATCATGAATAAATACGATGTTGATGCTGTACCTCATTTGATATGTGGCGGTTTTAGTCGCGAGGAAACAGAAAACGCGCTAATTGACCTGCAATTTTTAGGTATTGACAATGTATTGGCTCTTCGTGGGGATCCCATCAAGACTGAAAGTACTTTCAGATCTGAACCAGGAGGGCATAAATTTGCAGTCGAGCTCATTCAACAAATTACCGAAATGAACCAAGGAAAGTACATGATGGATGATATTCAGATGGAACCTACTAATTTTTGTATTGGAGCAGCAGGTTACCCTGAAAAACACTTTGAAGCTATGAACCTCGAATTCGATTTGCAAAATTTAAAAGCAAAAGTAGATGCCGGTGCAGAATACATAGTAACACAAATGTTTTTTGATAATTCTAAGTACTTTGCATTTGTTGAAGCTTGCAGAAAAGTTGGAATAAATATCCCAATAATTCCTGGGTTAAAGCCAATCAAAACGCTTTCTCATATTTCATTTCTACCGAAATTCTTCCATATAGATTACCCAATCGAACTTGCAAATGAACTTTTGAAGTGTAAAGACAATAAAGCTGCGGAACAGGTTGGAATCGAATGGGGAATCCAACAATCGAAAGAACTTAAAGCTGCAGGGGTTCCCTGTATTCACTATTATACGATGTCTAACTCGTCTTCGGTAAAGACAATTTCAAAAGAGATTTTCTAATTATGACTAACTATTTGTTTTATTTCAGTTTTTTCGCAGTATCCTTTGCAAGTTGGGGACAATTTGAATTAAAAAATGCCGTAATTGTAGGACAATTCGACAAACCTGAAGATCGCTATGCTATAGAGGTAAATGTAACTGAAATCTTCTCTCAAATAGGGATAAAGACTATACCCCTTCAAAACATCATAAAGCAAGGTGGCAGTGCACTTATCTTAATAGAAGACAGTGTACAGAACGCCCTAAAAAGAAAAGGGTTTGATACATATGTCGTGATCAATGTTAGGGGCTATGATCGCACTTTTAAGCCTTCGACAACCAAAGAAAGATTTGACGAAGTTTTGAATAGAACTAGTATTTATAAATTGTACAAAGACGAATCTACTTCTATTAGTTTTGAATTTATTTTCTTTCGAAATAATGAAGTTGTTTTCCGAGATATTTTAAAGTGTGGTAACATTTCAGATAGAGATTCTACCATTAAAAGATTCAAAAAGAAACTACCGAAAAGAATGAAGAAAAAATGGAAGGTTTATTGACCTAATCTAAATTTCTTATCTAAATCCATATCGGCAGGATTTCCATAAGCACCACATTTAGGGGCTCTTTCAAATAATTTTATAAACCTCAACTGACCTTGAATGGGCCAGTAGCCTGAAGAAAACCAATTTAAGCGAGGACTAAAATTATTCCATTCGTAAATACCGACTAGAGGTAAGTGAACACCTGGCACACACATCCAAGCACGATTAATTCGAATTCCGAATCCCAATGAATAATGAAATTGAGCAACGAGCGGAGCATGATATCGTGTGGAAACAGGAGAAACAAAATTAGGATCGTCATA
>DORI01000053.1 GCA_003512365.1 Crocinitomicaceae bacterium
TTATCAAGAATAAGTCCCGCAATAGGCGCTGCCCATTCTCCACCCGCCCCCGCATTTTCGACAAAAACAGCCAGGGCAATTTTTGGATTATCCTTCGGAGCAAAAGCAACAAATACAGCGTGGTTTTTTTTATTTTTTCCATTTTGAACAGTGCCTGTTTTTCCACATACAGTAAACTCAAGGCGTTTCGCTTCAGCTCCCGTTCCTCCAGGCTCATAAACTACGCGTCTCATTCCCTCGATCACTGCGTCGAAATGCTTTCGCTCCACGGGAACGACCTTTTTTGTGAGGTATTCCGGTTTTGGCCCCTTATTACCGATGGATTTTACAAAATGTGGAGTGATAAACCATCCTCGGTTAGCAATCATGGCGGCAATATTGGCCATTTGTAACGGCGTCAGTTTTATCTCTCCTTGCCCGATAGCGATGGAGCAAATCGTGGAAAACGACCAATTTCCTTTACCAAGGTAACGATTGTAGTATTGGGCATTTGGAATGAGCCCTCCTCGTTGGGCAGAAAAATCAATGTCTACTGGTAGTTTTTTGCCCAATCCAAAGGCTAACATATATTGATACCATTTTTCCAAACCCAAAACAGCATCTTTTTCCTTGTTTTTGGAAATATTTGGTTGAATTACCTTTCTAACGGCGGCATAAAAATATGGATTACAAGAATATTGAATGGCCTTAGCTACGGAGGTTGCTGTAGGGTGGTTGTGACACCCTACTACCTTTTTATTGCAAGAAAAAGCAGTGTTTGGGTTAATTTTTCCTTCTTGCAAACAGATCAATGATTGAAGTAATTTAAAAATGGATCCTGGAGGATATTCAGCTTGAAGTGGTCGGGCAAACAAAGGAAGACCGGGGTCACCAACTAACGAGGGATAGTTTTTGCGAATGTTCTTTCTTCCGGACAAAAGATTAGGGTCGTAACTCGGCGAGGATACCATGGCTAATATTTCTCCGCTGCTAGGTTCTATGGCCACAATACACCCTTTTTTATTTTTCATCAGCTCCTCTCCATATGTTTGAATCAACATATCTAAACCTAAAGTAAGTGGAGCAGCTTGGACAGCAGTTGTATCGTATTTCCCTCCAGCATAACTCTCAATTGCATTGTTCAAGGCAGAGGTTACTACATATTTTACTCCTTTATAACCTCTCAGGTCATTTTCATAATATTTTTCCAAACCAGCTCTACCAATATTACTACCTGGTCTATAGAACTCATCTTTCTCAATTTCATCTCCGTTTACTTCGGCAAGATATCCCAAGATATTCGCGCCCCCCCTAAATGGATAACTTCTCATGCTTGTTACTTCCTCATAAAAACCAGGAAATTTTTCTAAATGAGGTGCAATTTTGGATATTTCCTCAAGCGTAAGCTCTTTGATAAATGGGTACGCTCTAACTTTTTGATAATTTGAAGTGCGTTTACCAGAATGTTTATTGTAGTATGTTCCTTCTCCTTCTCGAATTTCTTTAAAGCGACTGCGGACTTCTTCAACTGTCCAGCCAATTAACTTAGCAAAAGCAACGGTATCCAAATCTTTAATCTTATCCTCCACCATCATAAGATCAAAGTAGGTTTTATTAGATACGATTTTTTGACCATTTCTATCAAAAACAACTCCTCGAGCAGGAATAATTTCTTTGCGTTTCTCCGCGATCTCTTGTGCGCGAAGTTTCCATGTGTCATCGATAACTTGCATGTAGAATAAACGAAAACTGTAAATCACGCCCACGAGAAGCATGAACGTGATAATGACATATCTTCGGCCTTCAAAATTCATTTAGAACGCGATTTTCTGGAGATTAAGGTGAGAATTAATAAGCTAACGGAAAAAGAAAAAACAATACTCAATACGGTATTTTGAAGTATCCAAAACAATTCGTTTATTCTGAAAATTTCAATTAGAAAGAACCAAAAATGATGAATAAAAAGTAGCGATCCATAGACCAGTGTATACCACCTTGTTCCCATGTCGAAAAGAGAAGGCTCTTTTAATGGATCATATCCTTCGCGCTGTGCAAAGAATTTGAAAATAATAGGTCTAAAATAAGCCATCATCAATAGGGAAGAAGCGTGTAGACCAAATGTATCAGAAAACGCATCAATGGAAATCCCTAAGCCAAATCCAAGTAATAGTAGAGGAAAAATACCAATATCAAATGGCAATAACATGACGAAAAGTGGATAGATCATAAGATGAATACCAAACCCAAATTCGAGTTGGTTAAAGACCAACACTTGCATGATCCAAAACAAGAAAAAGCGAAGTGATATTTTTAAAGCATTGTTCATTAGCGTTCTTCTTTGTCCTCTGGGATTCCTTTTTCAATTTGTTGTTGTTCCTCAAGCATTAGGTTTTTTATTACATAAATCCGCTGCAAGGTTCGATATTCTTCAGAGTAAGTTATTACTACATCCCATAGTGCTTCCCCTTCAATGGCGTAGACAGCATCAACTGTTCCAACCATCAACCCCTTCGGAAAAATTCCTGATCCGCCCCGCGTAAGCACCTTAGATCCTCTTGGAATTTTTAAATCATTTGAAATACCTGCAATATTTCCACGTGTAGGATGTCTGCCGTCCCATTTTAGAAGTCCGAATAATCCAATAGGCTCAATGGTTACGTCAATATTAATATCTTTTGTCAATACTGATTTAACTATGCTGTAATGCTCACTTGTTGAATGAATGACCCCTACTACTCCGTTAGGTGAATACACCCCCATTAATCGTTTCACGCCGTGTTTCTCTCCGATATTTATGGTGAAGTAATTATTCCGTTTGGTTACTGTTGAGTTGACAACCTCTCCCGGAATGTATTCATATTGTTGCCGGTAAATAGAATCGTTAATTTTTATGATACCATTATTCAATCTGAATAAACTTTTAGGGAGTTTTGCCTGAAGCGCAATGTTTTCATCTTGTAGTTTTGAGTTTTCATCTGACAAGTTGAAATGTTTTGTTAAATCATGTTCCCAAGAATAAAGTTGACCTGAAATTGCATTTGCACTTGTTAAAAACTGTAATCTAGGAAAAGAAAGGTAAGTAATGTACATTGACAAAGCAAGAATTTGCAAAAAAGCAAAAAATAAAAATACCCTAAACCTTTCGAAAAAGGCTATCAATTTGCGCATGAACAAAGATATAAAAGGCTATTTGTCCGACGATTAATTGCCCTAAAATGATATCAACAAAAACAATAAGATTTCAACGCTTTTTTATCGGCGAAAGAGAGAAAAATTAATATTCCCAACCAAAGCGCTCGTTTAATTTTCCGTAAACAAAGTCAAGTATCTCCGTGTTTTCGATTTTTTCGAGGACTTGCCCGACAAACGCGCTCACCAATAAATTTCGTGCTGCTTTATCTGAAAGACCACGCGATCTTAAATAAAAAACAGCCTCTTCGTCTAATTGACCAGTAGTCGATCCATGTGAACATTTCACATCATCTGCATAAATTTCTAACTCAGGCTTTGCATTCACAGAAGCATCTTGGCTCATTATTATGTTTGCATTGGATTGAAAAGCGTTGATTTTTTGAGCATCTTTTCGCACAAAAACCTTTCCATTGAAAACACCAGTCGCTTTATCAAATAACACTCCCTTGTAAAGTTCATTCGATAAACAATGTGCTACCTTGTGATCAATTGTGGTGTGGTTGTCGACAAATTGCTGCTGATTGGCAACATAAACGCCATTTAAATTAGTTTCAGCATAAACACCCTCTACGGCAACCTCAACTTCATTTCGCACAAACAGCCCATCTAAAGTCACTGTGTTGAGCGTAAAATTCGAGTCGCGGTGTTGAATTACTTTTTCTTTTGACAAATGAATATCCTGACCGCTCTCTATCTGAATTTTTGTTACAGAAAGATGTGCACCTTGTTCTACATGGAATTCAGTTACACAGTTTGAGAAGTTTTTACTTTCTTTTTCAGAACAAAATATCATCGTGATATTCGCCTCGGTATTGGATTTCAAACGAATAAAATGGCGTAAGTTATTTATTTTATTTCCATTTGATAGATGCAAAATTTCTATCGGTCGGTCAAGTGTTTTCGAAATCTCAATAAAAACACCATCTTCTGCATAGCATAGGTTAAGTGCGTCAAAAACTTCATGAGAAGCATGTATTTCAGAAAGTTGTGTGGAAGAAAGTTCCGTTAACGTGTTAAGACCTTCAAATGCTTCTTTTGAACGTAATTTTCCATTTTCAAATACAATTTTATAGGCTTTTTCGTGAACGGCTAATAGTGTACTTTTTTCATTGAACCCACTAAATGTCGTATTCGATAACTTTGTTAAACGCGTATATTTCCATGATTCTTGCTTAGTGGTTGGCAGATCGGAGTTCTCTAAAAAATCACCCAACTCAACTAAAAGATTTTTATTAAAAGCTATTGAAGTTTTAGATAAACTTTCGCGCAACTTATCGAGTTTGTTTTCGTGAATGGTATTTACCTCTTGCATAAGAAAGACGTTAACTGAGAATTGATTCTTTTATCCAATCATAGCCCTTTTCTTCGAGCGTTAAGGCCAATTCTTTTGGTCCAGTTTTCACGATTTTACCGTCGTATAATACGTGGACAAAATCCGGAACAATATAATCAAGCAGTCTTTGGTAGTGGGTGATAACGATGCTAGCGTTGTGTGGAGTTTTGAGTTTGTTTACGCCGTTAGCTACAATTCGCAGTGCGTCAATATCGAGTCCCGAATCTGTTTCATCGAGAATTGCCAATTTTGGATCAAGCATGGCCATCTGAAAAATCTCATTACGTTTTTTCTCTCCTCCTGAAAAACCTTCATTAACGGAGCGATTCGCCAATTTGCTATCAAGCTCAACTAGTGCGGATTTATCTCGAACCATTTGCATGAAGTCTTTCGCAGAAATCGGTTCCTGCCCTTTGTATTCGCGAATTTCATTAAGAGCAGTTCTGAGGAAATTAATATTTGAAACACCTGGAATTTCAACGGGATATTGAAAAGCTAAAAACAAGCCTTCTCTTGCTCTTTCTTCTGTGGATAATTCAAGTAAATCTATACCATCAAAAGTTATAGAACCGGCAGTGATTTCATATTCCTCACGTCCAGCCAAAATGCTCGCGAGCGTACTTTTTCCGGCTCCATTTGGTCCCATAATAGCATGAACTTCTCCGGCATTAACCTCAAGATCCAATCCCTTTAGAATCTCCTTTCCTTCGATGTTTGCGTGTAAGTTTTTAATTTTTATCATTTTCAACTTATTAATATTTTTGAGTTTCATTTCCCCCTTTGAAGGGGGCTAGGGGGATGATATTTGTTTACTACAAATTTATTTCTGTCACCCCTCTATGACGGAGTCTGATACTCGTCAGAGTTGTCAGACTTAATCTCCCCTCAAGGGGAGAAATTAACTCTCAACTTTTATCTTTTAACTGTTTTCTACCCGACACTTCCCTCCAAACTAATTGCCAACAATTTCTGCGCTTCGACAGCAAATTCCATGGGTAATTGATTCAACACCTCTTTACAATATCCATTTACAATCAAACTAATTGCTTTTTCTTCACTAATTCCCCGTTGCATGCAATAGAACAGCTGATCCTCGCCAATCTTCGAAGTTGTCGCCTCGTGCTCAATTTTTGCCGTCGGATTTTTACATTCGATGTATGGAAACGTATGCGCCCCACATTCATCCGTCATTAACAAGGAATCACATTGAGAGAAATTTCTCGCTTGTTGTGCATTTTTGTGTATTTGTACTAAACCTCGGTAAGAATTTTGTGATTTTCCTGCTGAAATTCCTTTCGAAATAATAGTGCTTTTTGTGTTTTTACCAAGGTGAACCATTTTCGTTCCGGTATCTGCTTGCTGGTAATTATTAGTTACAGCAACCGAATAAAACTCTCCCACAGAATGATCTCCTTTTAAAATACACGAAGGATATTTCCACGTAACCGCGGAACCTGTTTCAACTTGCGTCCAAGAAATTTTTGCGTTTCGTTCGCATATTCCACGTTTCGTAACAAAATTGAATACACCACCTTTCCCTTCTTTATCACCCGGATACCAATTTTGAACGGTCGAATATTTGATTTCTGCGCTTTCAAGGGCAATTAACTCAACAACTGCTGCATGCAATTGGTTCTCGTCTCGTTGTGGCGCTGTACACCCTTCGAGATAGGAAACATAAGAGCCTTCGTCGGCTACCACCAAGGTGCGTTCAAATTGTCCTGTTCCACCAGCATTAATTCTGAAATAGGTAGATAACTCCATCGGGCATCGCACTCCTTTTGGAATATAGCAAAAGGATCCATCTGTAAAAACGGCAGAGTTTAATGCGGCATAGAAATTATCAGTGGTTGGAACAACGGTTCCCATATATTTTTTAACCAAATCCGGGTGTTCTTGAACAGCATCTGAAAATGAACAAAAAATGATACCTAGTTCTTTGAGTTTTTCTTTAAACGAGGTTGCAACAGAAACTGAATCCATAACGAAGTCAACGGCTACACCGGTCAAGCGTTGCTGCTCTTCCAATGAAATTCCTAACTTGGTCATGGTTTCCTTCATTTCTGGATCTACATCCTCCCACGATTCGTATTTTTTGGTTTGTTTTGGAGCTGCGTAATAGGTGATTTCTTGAAATTTTGGTTTTTCGTACCGAACATGTGCCCATTCCGGCTCCACCATTTTTTTCCAAGTTTCGAAGGCGTTTAGTCGGTAATCTAACAACCAACTTGGTTCATTTTTTTTGGAAGAAATCAAGCGAATAATGTCCTCGTCTAGGCCACTTGGAACTTTTTCCGTTTCAATATCGGTGACGAACCCGAATTTATATTCTTGATTTTCTAAATCCTTTGCAAGCTCGTTTTCAGTGTAATTTGCCATGATCTATAACGAAAAAGATTCACCACAACCACACGTTCTTCCAGCGTTAGGATTATTAAACACAAAACCTTTTCCGTTTAATCCACCTGAAAAATCTAATATGGTGCCAATCAAGTACAAGTAACTCTTTCTATCTACTACTACTTTCACTCCGTTGTCTTCAAAAGACTTATCGCCTTCTTTCTCTTCGTTGTCGAAGGAAAGTTGATACATTAATCCAGAGCAACCGCCACCATCAACGCCAACGCGAATAAAATATCCTTCTTTTCCCTCGTCTTCCATCAAGCGCAACGCCTGTTTTTTAGCCGTATCTGTTACCGTAATCATCTGTTTTTATTTAGATTAATTATAAATAACCAATTAATTCTCTGCAAAAATACCACTTTTATGGTATTGATACAAGTAAAACAACGATTTGAGCTTAGTGTTTAACGTTTGATTTGAAAAGTACTCCAACGTAGGTCGGGGGCGTAGTAGTCTGTAGAGATAATTTGAGCGCCAGATCGTATGGCAGCATTATAGGTTGAATAATCATTATTTCTTGATTGTAATGTGCCTGCATCCGAACGTGTGCGTACGATGCACGTTGAGGTTAATTGTTGAATTTTCTCTTCGTTTCCAACCGGATCATTCATTACAACAAATGCTGCATCAGGATCTTGGGGTGACGCATAATAAAACATGATTGGAGTAGTAGTTGCTGATTTGTACAGTGTTTCCTTTCCATCTAATATGAAAATGAATTTCCCAAGGCATTGATTCAACTCTGGCCAACCTGTTTCAGTAAGTCGCTCTTGAATAGTGGAAAAATCACCTTTTAAATCTGAAGGTGTAAAGATCATATTCGCAGGTAAAACACTCGTAATTTCTTTTTCCATCTCTAAAAAAGCTTTTTGATCGTAAGGCACACAAGGTTTAAAACCCAACCTTCTTAACATTTTGGATTCGTTTCCGGGACTAGTACTTTTTGGTTCTATGTTGACAAAAATGGGGTGGTGCGCTGGATTTTTTTCACTCCATGTGCGCAGTTCAATTAATGCATCTTTAAAAGTAAGGTAATGTGTTTCGTAATCTACATCCGCTATATGCAGCACTTTAAATCCCGGGGATTTCATTTTCGGGTCTCTCACGCGTTGTTTGAGGCCAAATAAGAAAAGGTTTAATTTTCGTTTTTTGTAATGACCACCAATTGGATCGTAATAGAGGTCTAGTTCGATTCCTCTAATATTAAACGTATCAAACTGCTCAGGAAGGGTTTTATGGCCGTAATCCAGTTGTGTTGGGTCATTTGACGGACCAAGTTGTTTCTTAAATTTGGATAAAAATCGGATTACTTTTTTATGTGGAAGCTTCTTGTAACTGTTGTGAGAAGCCAATATTTTACTTTCATTCAAACGCAAGGATTGGGCTAAAACACCTAGTGCTATTAAATTAAAACAAGTTAGAATTAGCCAGATTTTCATATAATAAATATAAAAATATTAATTACAGGTTGTATTGAGGCGTAAATTAAAAAAGCCATTTTTTCAGACGACTCTATGTTAAAATTCTACTCTTCTTAGATGTCAAATAGGGTAGACTCCAAACCAATCTTTAGGATAATACCTGACTCATGAATCCGAACCTAAACCCCTTGTCAAATAGTGGTCTGGAATTAGTTTATGGTCAAGAAGTTTATTTTTTTATAAACCGTGATAAGCGAAAAAAAAGCTATTATTCGTTGTTTAAGAACAATTCAAAAGAGGGTCAAATTGTGGAGATTGATGAGTTAATTAAACAGACGCACAAATTTACGGATCACAGAAAAATGTATACAGAATAAATCACATCAGTACTTTAGGTTTTAAAATTGTTTTATTAAACCATAGTATTCAACACTTTTTCTTAGTGGATATAAGGGAAGTTTCATCATCAATTCTATCACTTTTTCTTCATCTACACCCTTAAAAATTAGAACAGCACCATTTCGCCCTTGTCTTAAAAACAAGCTTTCTAAAATCCCTTCCTCTTTCCATTTTGCAACGACTTCTTGCTCGTGTTTTATTATTTCTTGAAAATTAGCTGGGATTTTCTCCATGTCTAATGTTAAGATTGCTTGTACTCTGTTTTGTTCCATTTCTTTTGATTTGCAAGTAAAGCTAATTGAATTATTTTACTTTTGAAAGTAGTATAATCAATGTAAAGTAGTAACACGCATTAAATAATTCAATAGAATCAAGGCATTATGACACATAAAAATATCTGAAAAACCCAATTCATTGTGCGATGTGCTAAATACCCGCTCCGCTGGATTTGCAATCCTGTGAGCTGTATTTAAATTTACACTTTTATTTTTTTTCAAGAAAATGTAATTAATCGTTTTGGCAATCTTTTAACTTCTAGAATACTTTCCATTTCTTGATAATTGGATGCAGGTGGACAGCACCTTCTTTGGAATTTTAACCCAGCCCTACTTTACAGGATTGTTGGATAAGCGAAGGATTAACTACGTTGCTGCTAACGCGGCACAAATCCTTCGATGCTAGGGCAACTATTAACAAAAAATAGTCTTGATAACGTTTTTTAGTTACCTTTAATTTATGAAATGGCCATGCAAACAGTTTGAGGAACTGCGAAGTAAGTAACGAAGTTAACCACCTATGAAAATATCATGGTGATTCACTAAGTGGCCGTCTAAGACGGTCCATATGACCGAAAGAAAACAAAATATATACAGATGAAAAAAGTATTATCCTACACATTATTGGCTTGCATGCTATTCATGCAGCACCTGTTTTTTGCGCAACAGAAATGGAAAAAGTTTAAGTCCAAAGACTTTGATTATTCCTTTGAATTACCGGGGAATTTTAACGAAAGCGCCATTGTGGCAGGTGGGACGATAGTGTATTACGTAGACACCAACATGGCAGATGTCTCCATATTTGTAGAGTCGGGAAATAACGAAACACCTATCGACAGTTTATTTCTGCAGCACAAGGAGAATTATTCATTTATCAGTCGAGAATTTCTTCAAAAAGACCACTTCATTATAAGTGGCGAAGAAAACTCATTTGGTAAATTTTACACCTACGAAAAATGTGTGTTCAAAAATGGATTCCCGAATACCTTGCGCATCTTTTATCCAGAAAAAAACAAGCGTTATATGGAAACGTTGATTCCTAAAATCGGAGCTTCGTTTAAGTAGAGCCTCAACCAGTAGATGAGATTATTTTGTTGTTCTAACAAATTCGCGCCATTCCATTTTAGTGCTGTCGAAAGTGAACAAATTTAAGTGACCTTTTTCTGATAATTGTTTATCCAAGGTACGTACATATAGAAATTTGGCAATTTCAAATCTGTTCTCTTCAAAGGTTAGCGACTCAATAATTTTGTATGCTTGTTGGTGATATAAGCATTTTGTCATTAAGTCTTTCGTAATAGTTTCCAGTTTGTCCTCTTCGAAAGTTTGTGATTTTAGGTCAGCTAAAAACCCATCAAAGTCACTCAATGTAGTATTACATGCTGTCGAACCGTTTGTATTCACTGATGTCTGTAAATTGTTCTGTTGGTTTCCGCCAAATTGGTTCGAAGTATTCTGTTGCGAGCTGGAAGATGAATGAGAAATAACAGTTCCGTTTTGAATGGTGGTGCTTTGAGAACTTGAACTAGTTTGAGTTTCTGTTACGTTCACTTGCATGCTAACATTTCCCGGTATTGTATTTTGAGGAAGTCCCGAAGCATTAACGTTCATTTGCATGTTTACATTTCCATTTTGCGGTTTTGATGCTGAATTTTGTGAAGAAGAACCTGTTCCAGAGACCTGAACATTCATCCCAACGTTTCCATTTTGCATGGCAGTATCTATACCGTTTCCTGTAACTTGAATGTTCATACCAATTGATTCAGACTCTTGTGTAGACGTTCCGTTAGCATTAGCGTTGAATTGCACATTCATGCCGACATTACCTGACGTGTTAGTTGTTCCCGATGCTCCGTTTGAGGAACCAGATATAACTTGCTGTGAAGGAGAACCGGATCCAGAAACTTGGATGTTCATACCAAGGTTTCCATTTTGCATGGCAGGATCTACACCGTTACCTGTAACTTGAATGTTCATGCCAACTGATTCAGACTCTTGAATAGCAGTTCCGTTTGCATTAGCATTGAATTGCACATTCATGCCCACATTGCCTGTTGTATTTGAGTTTACTCCAGTTGAAGTATTTGATGTGCCTAGCTGTTGTACCTGTTGCGAAGAAGTAACTTGTTGAGTCGTGTTGACATTTATGTTTTGTTGATTATTAACTGATTGCACCTGATTGTTTTCAGGCCGGAAAACGATTGCTTCCTGTTGCACAACACCACTGGCAGGTACCATACTCACGAGTTGTAATTTTCCTTTACCTTTTTTAAAAACAACCTTAGTAGTGATGTCACTTGCTTCATCAAGAAAAAAGTTCTTGTCAATATCTGGAGTTTTGCCATCAGAAAAAATAAGTTTTACGGAGTAACCTCCATTTTTAATTCCTGATACAGCCACATTTGTTTGAGGAGCATCATTTTGCTTAATGCCATTCATAATGAGGTAAAATGGCTGCCCACCATTGTTAAAAACGGAAAGGTTTGATTGGCCATATACCGCAGAAAAAGAAAAAGCAACGACAAAAAGTAGTAATAATTTCATAGTAGTTTAGGTTTTTTTTTCAAAGATATGAAAAACTCAGAATTTTTAAATGCTTCCTTATTTCTTAATTTACGATCAAACTTCCACCTCGCTTATCGGGGTAAAAAACTGTGTTTGGAAATCAAGAAGTCGTTCTTCTTCTGTATTCAGTGCGCTTATCAACACACGGCATTTTGGTAAGCTTTCTGCCAATCGAGTTAAATTTCCTTTCATTCCCAAACGCATCAACTGGTCAGCATCGAGAACAGCAAAGAATTTAATTTTCCCCATGTTAAAGCCATTCTGAAAGTACAATTCCGTGCTGCGCTTTACGGTGCCAATAATGACCTCTGTACCGTCGAAAAGATCATTGCGTTGTTTAAGGATATTGCCCTTATCTGTGACTATATCAACGGTTAAATCCATGTCTTTGGCCAAATCTTTTAATTGTGCTTCTGTGGCTCGCACTTGGTCATCGGAACTACACAAAATCAGCGCACGAGGAGAACCTTCCTCTGCTTGAGGAACAAAATGTGCTATTATTTCAGGAAGTTCAATTAAACAATCCTCTGATCGCCCGTTTACCATCACATGATGTCCAGCTTTCAGTAATTTGAGAAGTGATGTGCTCATGGATTTAGTTTTGCATTGTTGAGGTGTCTCTGACCATCTCTTTTGATTTTTTTATCCAAATTCTTATGAAGAGCCTCTGTTAAGTTAATACCGGTTTGATTTGCAAGGCAAATAAGTACGAAAAACACATCCGCCAATTCATCCGCCAACTCTTTTCCTTTGTCACTTTCCTTTTCACTTTGCTCGCCATAACGTCGTGCCATAATACGTGCAACTTCCCCTACCTCTTCCATCAATATCGCGGTATTGGTAAGTTCATTGAAATAGCGAACTCCAACAGTTTTTATCCATTGGTCTACAATTTCTTGTGCCTTTTGAATTGTTAAATTATCATTCATAGGTCAAATTTACACAAGCAGCAGCACTTTCTAACGTCGATTGAATTTCTTTTACGAAATTTGTTTGATTCAAACCACATGGAAAAATTACAGAATTTTATCAATGGAGCGTATTGTCCGCCCATTTCCGAAGAGTACTTTGACAATTATGAACCGGCAACCGGGGATGTATACAGTCTTATTCCAAATTCGAACAGCGAGGATGTTTCCCTTGCCGTTGTTGCAGCTGAAGCAGCATTTCCTGTATGGAGTTCCATGTCGATAGAGGAACGCAGTAAAATTCTCGTTAAGTTGTCGGAAGGGATAGAAAAAAGGATGGAAGAATTTATTGCTGCAGAGAGTCGCGACAACGGAAAACCCCTAGCGTTAGCTGCTCATGTCGACATTCCTAGGGCGGTTGNNCGGTTTCAAATTTTCATTTTTTCGCGACAGCCATACTACACTTTGCTTCAGAATCACACTACATGGAAGGTGTTGGGGTGAATTATACCACACGAAAACCCATTGGAATTGTCGGTTGTATTTCTCCTTGGAATTTACCGCTTTACCTTTTTTCATGGAAAATAGCTCCAGCCTTAGCCGCGGGAAACTGTGTGATTGCTAAGCCTTCGGAAGTTACCCCATATACTGCCTATCTTTTGGGTAAGGTAGCACAAGAAGCCGGAATGCCTCCGGGAGTTCTCAATATTCTTCACGGTACCGGTGCACAAGTTGGAGATGCCATCGTGAAGCACCCTAAAATAAAAGCGATCTCGTTTACAGGAGGAACAAAAACAGGAGAATATATCGCTCAAACAGCAGGGCCAATGTTTAAAAAACTCTCCTTAGAATTAGGCGGAAAAAATGCTAACATCATCTTTGCGGATTGCGATTTTGATGACATGTTAAGTACAACCATACGTTCTTCATTTGCCAATCAAGGGCAAATTTGTTTGTGCGGGTCAAGAATTTTTGTTGAGCGTCCTATTTATGAGCGCTTCAAGCAAGCCTTTGTAGAAAAGGTAAGCCGATCTAAAGTTTCCTATCCAACTGATCCAGAAGCCAAACTTGGTGCTGTCGTGTCAAAACCTCATATGGAGAAAATATTAAGCTATATTGAATTAGCAAAAGAAGAAGGGGGCACCGTATTGACAGGTGGTCATCGTGTATTATTAGAGCCACCACACGAAAATGGCTACTACATTGCACCCACAATTATAGAGGGCTTAGCTTACACGTGCCGCACCAATCAAGAGGAAATTTTTGGACCTGTGGTGACCATCACGCCATTCGATACGGAGGAAGAGGCACTGAAAATGGCCAATTCTACGGAATATGGTCTTGCCGGAACGGTTTGGACTAACAATTTGAAAAGAGCACATAAGGTTGCCGATAATCTGCAGTCGGGGATCGTTTGGGTGAATGCATGGTTGGTGCGTGATTTACGCACGCCATTTGGTGGAGTGAAATCATCAGGTGTTGGGAGAGAAGGAGGCTGGGAAGCTTTGCGGTTTTTTACGGAAGCAAAAAACATATTCATTAAGTCATGATTAAAAATTCTATCGTATTCAGTTGTTTGATGATTACTTCGGCATTTGCACAAGAATGGTCCCTGAAAGAACCTTTATTGTTGCGTGTGAAAAAAGACACCATACACACCTTGTACTACCATTTTGGCGATGAGTTTAATGGTACTAGTTTAGACCTCAACAAATGGCACGACAATTATCCTTGGGGTGGTGTCAATCCTCGCTATAACATGGCACCTTCACCTGAAATGGTTAAACTCGACAAGGGCAAGTTACAGTTGACGGTTTCAAAAACAGATCGAAAACAAACAATCCCCGACTGGATGTTGACCGAAGACTACAAAAAAGAAAATGCGCCGTATATCGTGGAGGGAAACAAGGCACAACTGTACTATTTAACATCTGCTATTTATTCGAAGAAAGATTTTAGATACGGCTATTTCGAAGCTCGTATGAAGGCACCCATGGGCAAAGGAATTTGGCCGGCGTTTTGGACCTATGGACATAACAACAAAGATGAAATCGATTTCACAGAACTAAAGGGTGAGCGGATGGAGAATTACCACATTGATGTTCATCACCCCGAAAAAAAGGTGGAAACTTATAAAAATGCGTTGGGGGCGAGGGTTCGCTATGGTGCATGGATAAAATCTTCTTATCCCATTATTGACAGATGGGTAACGTTTTCAGGATATTGGGAGCCAGGAAGAGTTACATTTTACATGGACGGANNGAAGGTGAGTTTCCTACCGATCAGAATATTGTGTTGAATTCCTCACTCGCTGTGAAGGGTCAGGCGTTTGAACCCGGTCCGGATGAAAACACACCTTTTCCAAATACATTTTTGGTTGATTATGTGCGTTTATGGAAAACTGATTATCAGGAACAAAAGGGGATAGTGGCAGACCGAAATCTTTCAGATGAAAAAGAAATTGCCATTGTTAGTGAAAATCAAAAACCGGCAAAGCTCAACAAAAAGAAAGACTTGAAAAAAGAGGAAGGTTTCATATCAATTCTTCCTACAAAGAATAAAGGGACTGTTATTCAGGTGACCTTGGCTGGAATCTCTGCACCTGTCCACATGAGCTTATCACATTCGGAGAATAAGGCTTCGTCTGAGTTTTCTCAAACCCTTATTAATAAAAGTCAATTGGTGAATTTGTCTCATTTATCCGCAGGTAAATACATCCTGCGATTGGAGTTAGGCAAAAACACATGGGAAAAATCGCTCGAAATTAAGCATTAACCGAATCGTTTTCCTGCCACGAGTTTAATCCTGTAAAAATATTGCCTAAAGGTCAAGTCGTTGAACTGCATGGACTTGTTATCGAAATCGGTGACTAAAAACACAAACCAATTAGGAACAGAATACCCACCCATGAGACGAAAATCAAACCTAGGAGCAAGTCCAAGAAAAACACGCTCTGCACCAGAGGTAGCACTGTAACCTTTTGCCTGAACAACAGCACCCAAACCGGCCCACCCCGAAAACTGCCAGTTTTTCAATCGATTTACGTAAGCATACCCCGGAATTAATCCCACATCAAAAGAACTTACACGGTGTGCCAATGTTCGCGTTTCGCTGAAATCGGTTAAGTTTAAGGGTAAAATCGGATTTCCAAGGTTATCTAATCCAAAAATATTAAAGGTGCTTTTTAAATACCACGTTTTAACCTCTTTTAAATAATGCGCGCGTTTTCCTAACAAGGCATTGATTTTAAAATTCTTATCACGAAAATACCAGGTTCCTAACGAAAAATTATACGAGAGAAGGTTTGGAAAAAGCTCATTATCGGCAATTGTTCCACTGTTCCACTGTTCAGCATTCAGCGCAGCAAATCCACGACATAAGTTTAGTTGCGTTTCAATATAAAAATTACGAATAGAGTAATCTAATTCGATGTTGAATTGATCTGTTTTTGAGTATTTTTCTGTCGACCTATATCGGTTAAGAACGGGAATTCCCAAGCGCAAAGCAAACCATTTATATGCAACACCAATTCCCAAAATCGTACGAAAATTATTTCGGTATTGAATTTTATCTAATTCTCCTGAAAATGGATAAGAAATTGAAAATGGAGAAGTAGTGTACCCCACATCGGAATAAACCACCCACCTATCTCGGAAATCTTGAAGAACAGTTGAGTCCTTTGGATTTTGACCTAAAACCGACGAGGAGAAACCTAAACTAACGAGTAATACCTTCCAATCCAAGAATAAACGCATAAACTTTTGCTACTTCCATTCGCTCTGAGGTTCTTCCGGATCCACCTCCGTGACCAGCATCCATGTTGCAATCAAACACCAATGGATTTTTATCTGTTTTTAGCTCGCGCAATTTTGCAACATATTTCATGGGTTCCCAATATTGTACTTGGGAATCGTGGTAACCTGTCGTCACATACATCGCTGGATAATCCATGCGGTGTAAATTATCATACGGAGAATATTTCAACATGTAATAGTAAAAATCTGGATCATTTGGATTTCCCCACTCTTCATATTCTCCTGTGGTCAGGGGTATTGATTCATCAAGCATGGTGGTTACCACATCTACGAATGGAACTTGAGAAATAATTCCTTTCCAAAGGTACGGCGCCATATTCGTGATTGCTCCCATCAATAACCCACCCGCACTACCGCCTTGAGCATAGATTTTATTTTTATCACAGTACCCCATGTGACCCAAAAACTCAGCGGCATTTATAAAATCGGTGAACGTATTTATTTTCTTTTGAAATTTCCCGTTTTCATACCAATTTTCCCCCATGTATTTACTACCTCGAATGTGTGCAACAGCATAAACAAACCCTCTGTCTAACAGGCTCAATCGCGTAGCACTAAACACATCAGGAAGTGTATATCCGTAAGAACCGTATCCATATAATAAACAAGGCGCCTTTTTTAAATCGGTTCCTTTTTTATAAACCAAGGAAACCGGAATTTTGGTCCCGTCATTTGCTGTTGCCCATACTCGTTGCGAGCTGTAGTTTTCAGGACTGAAACCTTTGTCTAAAAGTTCCTTTCTGAACCATAAAGTTTTTTCTTGCTTCACCATATTGTAGCGGTAAACAGTAGAGGGCGTTGTCAAGGAATTATACGAAAAGAACAAATCATCCGTATTGTAATTATCATTTACACCAAGACCAAGGAAGTAAGTTTCTTCATCAAATGCAATTGTACTTTCCTTTTGATCGTTCAAGTTTATCATTTTTATGCCACGCAGGCCATTTGAGCGCTCTTCGATAACAAGAAAATTCTTGAATGCAGTTAATCCTTCGATTAGGACTTCATTTTTATGTGGAATAAAATCTTTGCACTGGTTTAAATTTCTTGGGAACGAAGGAGAGAAAAGCACTTTTCTGTTGCTTGCTCCATCCGCGTTGGTGAGGATATAAAATCCTTTGTCGTGATGCGCCACCTCGTACATGTGACCCGACCTTCTAGGAAGAAAAACCTCAGGTTTTTCCTGTGGCTTATCCGCGTCAATCCAATGAAGTTCGGTAGTAGTGGAGCTATAACAATAAATAAACAAATATTTATCTGTTCCTGTTTTTCCAATTCCCACACTAAACTTTTCATCTTCTTCTTGATAAACCAATTCGTCTTTTTTGGCATCGGTCCCAAGAACATGTTTGTAAACTTGAAATTCTCGAAGTGTTTGAGGATCTTTTTTCGTGTAGAATACCGTTTTATTATCATTTGCCCAAACCAATCCGCTGGCATCCTCAATTTTATCAGTCAAAAACTTACCGGATTTATTAATTCGAAAGGTTATCTGGTACTTCCGTCTTCCTACCAAATCTTCAGTTAGTGCTACCATTTTATTGTCTGGAGATAAGGACCAATCAGCTAATTCATAGAAACTTTTTCCTTTTGCTCGCTCGTTTTCGTCGATGAAAATGGTTGTTTTTTTATTTTCAAGTAATACCACTTGTTGGTAATCTTTTCCTTCAATATTGCGCGATTGAAAAGTTAAACCATTCAAAATATAGGGTGCGCTGACATCATTTGGATTTATGCGTTGGTCAAATTCTTTCATTAACCCTTCCATTAAAGGCTTTAAGGGTTTAAAATACTCCGACTGGTATTCGTTCTCTTTTGCCAAATGTTCTAAAACGGGCTTACTGTCTCGCTCATTCATCCAATAATAATCGTCAACTCGTAGATGATTGTGTTTGGTGAGTGTCTGAGGTTTTTTAATGGCTACCGGAGCTTGAGCTACAGAAATCTTTGTCATAAGAGCAGAAATAATTAAAATATAATAGGGTTTCATAGTCTTGATTTGAACAAAAATACGGATAATCTTTTTCGGATTGTGTACCTTTGCCAAGTGAAAAAATTGTACAAGTACTTATTGAATACCTTGCCTAGGCCATTATTGATTCGTTTGAGTTACGTTTTCAAATTTTTTGCCCCGATGCTGTATAAAGGAAACAAAGTAGCTTGTCCGGTTTGTGAGCGCTCTTTTTCGAAATTTCTATCCTACGGATCAAATGTTGCGCACAGAGAAAATGTACTTTGCCCTTATGATTTGACCTTAGAACGTCACCGCTTAATGTGGTTATATTTAAAAAAAGAAAGTAATTTTTTCACTGCAGAAGGCCTGAAAGTTTTGCACATTGCCCCAGAGCAGTGTTTTTTACCGTTGTTTAAAAAACAATCAAACTTAGCGTATTTAACGGGTGATTTAGAATCTCCAATTGCTGATATTCATTTTGATTTACACGAAATTCCACTAGAAGACAATCGCTTTGATGTTGTATTTTGCAATCACGTTATGGAACACGTTAAAGATCCAATTCAATGTATGAGGGAAATTTACCGAGTGATGAATAATGGCGGATGGGCTATAATGCAAGTTCCACAAGATTTTAACCGAACCGAAACATACGAAGACGCATCTATTACCTCGCCTGAAGACCGCGAAAAACACTTTTGGCAAAAAGACCATGTGCGTTTGTTCGGAAAAGATTATCCTCAATGGTTAGAAAAAGCCGGATTCAAGGTGACCGAATTTAACTTAAACAATCACTTTTCCATTGAAGAAATTGAGCGTTATCGGTTAATGAAAGGAGAGGTATTGTATATCGCTCACAAGAATTAGTCTTGTAAGCTATCTTTAAAAGAAAACCCGACTAAATCTTAATAAATTTCAACA
>DORI01000067.1 GCA_003512365.1 Crocinitomicaceae bacterium
TGCTGGAATGAATCAATTTAAAGACTATTTTTTGGGGTATCAAGTGCCAAAAGATCGTCGTGTGGCAAATTCACAAAAATGCTTACGTGTTTCAGGTAAACATAATGATTTAGAAGAAGTTGGTGTAGATACCTACCACCATACGATGTTTGAAATGCTTGGAAATTGGTCTTTTGGCGATTATTTTAAGGAAGATGCGATTGCTTGGGCGTGGGAATTATTAACGGACGTCTATAAAATTCCAGTTGAAAGGTTGTACGTTACCGTTTTTGAAGGCGATGCCAAAGACAATGTTCCGAAAGACGAAGAGAGTTACAACATCTGGAAAAAGTTTATCGCTGAGGATCGCATCATTTTAGCCTCCAAAAAAGATAATTTTTGGGAAATGGGTGACACAGGACCTTGTGGTCCATGTACCGAAATTCATGTGGATTTACGTGACGAAAGCGAGTGTGTAAAAATTATTGGAAGAGAACTAGTTAATCATGATCATCCACAAGTTATAGAGATTTGGAACAACGTTTTTATGCAGTTCAATCGTAAGGCGGATGGTTCACTAGTGCCCTTACCTTCAACTCATGTGGATACAGGAATGGGCCTAGAACGACTAGCAATGGCCTTACAAGGAAAACAAAGTAATTACGATTCAGATTTATTTCAGACGCTGATTCAGCACATGGTAAAAGTTTCAGGAATTACGTATGGAAAATCTGAGGAAACGGACATAGCGTTGCGCGTAATTGCAGACCACGTGCGAACAATTGCTTTTTCCATTGCTGATGGTCAATTACCTGCGAACAATGGTGCTGGATATGTTATCCGAAGAATTTTGCGTAGAGCAGTTCGTTACGGATATCAAACCTTGGGATTGAAAGAATCCTTTTTAAGTGAATTATCGCTGGTTTTAGTGGATTTGATGGGCAATCCGTATGAAGAACTAATTCGCGAAAAAGATCTAATTGCCAAAGTTATACGCGAAGAAGAAAATAGTTTTTTCAGAACCTTAGAGCAAGGAATAAAACGGATGGATGACCTCATTCAGCAGTCTAAAGGAAAGAATCAATCAATTATTTCAGGTGAAGCAGTTTTTGAATTGTACGATACGTATGGTTTTCCTGTAGATCTAACATCACTTATAGCACGTGAAAATGGATTGAGCATTGACGAAGAAGGATTTCAACGAGAGCTTCAAATTCAAAAAGAACGATCACGGGCAGCCACTGCTGTTGAAACGGATGATTGGATGCAAGTAAATCCGGATGTCACGACTCAATTTATCGGATATGTTTCTGCTTCAGCTGATGTCCAAATTATTAAATACCGTAAAGTTTCTCAAAAACAAAAAACGTTTTATCAATTGGTTTTAGATCAAACTCCTTTTTACCCGGAAGGCGGTGGACAGGTCGGCGATAATGGAATTTTGAGAAATGAATCAGATACGATTTTAATTTTTGACACAAAAAAAGAGAACAACTTAATTATTCATTTAACGGATAAAATTCCTGCAAACTTGAATGGTTCTTTTTCCGCTCAAATCGATTCAAAACGAAGGGATAAAACTTCACTCAATCACTCTGCAACGCATTTGTTACACCAAGCCCTGAGAAAGGTTTTGGGAACGCATGTCGAACAAAAAGGATCGTTAGTAAATTCAGATTATTTGCGTTTTGATTTCTCACATTTTGCGAAAGTAACAGATGAAGAAATGGAGCAAATTGAAGCACTTGTTACCGAGGCAATACATCAAAATATTATGTTAGATGAACGACGTGCAGTTCCAATCGACGAAGCAAAAGCAATGGGAGCCATGGCATTGTTTGGTGAAAAATACGGAGATTACGTGCGTGTAATCAAATTTGGCGATTCAGTAGAATTATGCGGAGGAATCCACGTTTCAAATACTGCAAAAATCGGATTATTTAAAATTACTTCTGAATCTGCTGTTGCTGCTGGAGTTCGAAGAATTGAAGCAATCACTGGTGCCACTGCTGAAACGTTTTTTAAGGAAAAAGCAGCAAAATTGGATGTGATTAGTTCTTTGCTTAAAAATCCTAAAGATTTAGAAAAAGCAATTGATGATTTAATTCTTAAAAATCAACAACTCACAAAAGAAATTGAACAATTCCAACGAGAAAAAGCTAAAGAAATTAAATCTGAATTAAAATCAAAAATCTCCGAAATAAATGGCATTCACTTTTTGGGTGAAGTTGTTTCATTAGATGCGAATTCAGTGAAAGATATCTTGTTTCAATTGAAAAGTGAAACGGTAAATTTTGTTGGAGTTTTAGGTAATACCGAAGGTGAAAAATGTGGCTTAAGTTTGTTTATTTCTGAGAATTTAGTAGAATCGAACAAATGGAATGCAGCCCAATTCATACGAGAAGTTTCCTCTCACATTCAAGGTGGCGGTGGTGGACAACCATTCTTTGCTACGGCAGGAGGTAAGAATTCAGCAGGATTGGCTACAGCAATTGAGGCATTAAAAAATGGAATGGGATTATCTTAAACCTAACGCTTTTTTTGCTTTGGCCAACATTTTTTTAACGAATCCTACAGTTTCAGGATCCAGTTTTAAAATATAGAGCGGAACTATGAAAAGGATTGTAAAAAGAGAAGTTTGAATTATCAACTGAATGATAGGATTGTCTGATAACTGAATAGTAAAACTTCCGACGAATAGCGTCAATAAACCCAATAGAAGCAGAGGGAGTTGAAGTTTAGTAAAAGGAACCATTTTAAAATGGTATGCTACAAAAAACAATCGAATAGTGTTGTACAAAATCAAAGCCATTAGCGTTGAAATGGCAGCGCCTATTGCTCCGTATTTAGGAATTAAAAGTAAATTAAGTACATAAACCACCCCTAGNNTAGCAAGGTAAAATACACATCGTATTTGTATTTTTTGCTTGTAACTAAAATCGATCCGTTCAATCCACAAAACATATCGAATAACTTACCGATAATTAAAAAGAAAAAAATCCATTTTCCGGCAATGAATTCCGTCGGAAGAAAAGAAAATAATGGATCCACATTTAGCCAAATCAGTAAGAAAAAAAGAAGTCCAATCACTAAAGAAACTGAACTGAATTTAGTATATAAATCTTGCATTTTATCCATTTTGCGGTGTTTCCAATAATCAGAAACAAGTGGAACGCTTACACGATGTAAAGATTTATACGGAACTGAAATCACTCCTGCGAAGAAAACCATCGTGCTGTAAACCCCAGTTTCCTTAAGTCCCAACATTTGCGAAACCATAAGCAAATCAAGCGAAGTAACCAGCACAAATCCTAATGTGTTTACATAGTTAATCGCCGAAAATTGTAGTAGGATTTTTTTAAAGCGTTTTGAAATTTGAATTGACGATACTGATAGATGAAATTCTCTAATTTTTTTCAAATATAGAATCAAGATTACCGTTGGGATAATATAACTAATGCTATGAAATATAACTAATTGCTCAAAATCAATCCACCCAATCCATAGTAAAACGAGTAAAACGGTAAGAATCAAACGCAAAACAATTTCATGAGCGACGACAGCCAAGAGATTTTTGTAAAGACTTCGCAAATAAACTTCAAAAACCATAAAAAATACGTAGGCAATCCCAATTGGAATAATCCAAATAAAGTACTCGGAAAACAGAGGTGATCGAGAGATATAAATTTCTTCAATATTCTTTCTAAGAAGAAATGAAATACTAGTAAATATTAAAATTCCAACCGAAACAATAAGCAGCATGAAAGGAATAAATCCATGATGGCTTTTATCTTTATTATTGAAAAAAGGGAAAAACTTCCAAGTAGTATAGACCGTTCCTAAATTGGCAAATTGAGCGAAAAGCAAACCGACGGATAATAAAAGATTCATCAAGCCAATTTGTTCAGTTGTTAATATAAGAATGAATAAAATCGCTTTGTTTAAATACCCTAAAACTACACCCAAATAAGATGTTATCATTGTTCTTAGGGCATCTTTCTGAATAAATCCCATGGTTAGTTGGAACAAAGATATTATTTAACGCCAATATCAGAGTTAATTCAAATCAAAACCATCTGATTTTTCGATTCAAATCAGTGTCAACTTAGCTAATTTCAAAGACCTTGTGGTTTATCTGATTATCTGTGTATTTTTGTTAGACGTGAAAAAGGTTCTTATCATAACGTATTATTGGCCGCCAAGTGGAGGAAGTGGCGTTCAACGTTGGCTAAAATTTGTGAAATATTTTCGAGATTTTGGCATCGAACCAATTGTTTTGACAGTGGATTCTGAATTTGCCACTTTTCCTAATTTCGATTATTCCCTGCAAAATGAAATTCCTGAAGGAATTGAAATTCACAAAACTAAAGCNNCAAAAGTCCGACAAAAAGAAGTGCCTAAAGTCGGTTTTTCGGGAGAAAAGAAACCAGGAATTGCTGAAAAAATCATGCGTTTTATTCGTGGAAATTTTTTTATACCAGATGCGCGAATTGGTTGGAATACTTTTGCTTTAGATAAAGCGCGAGAAATAATTAAAACGAATAATATTGAATATGTTATAACTACATCACCACCGCATTCTACTCAATTGATTGGTTTAGCATTAAAAAATGAATTTAACGTAAAATGGATAGCAGATTTGAGAGATCCATGGACAGAAATTTATTACAATAAGGAGTTATTTCGAACAACATTTGCCAAAAAGAAAGATTATCGTTTAGAACAAGCATGTTTGCAGAAAGCGGATAAAATTGTGGTTGTAAGTGAAGATATCAAACGTCGTTTCGGCGCCAATCGCAAAGAAATATTAAATAAAATCCATGTGATTCCGAATGGTTTTGACGAGGATGACTTTTTGAAAGTGAAGAGTGAAGTGTTAACAGAGAAGATTGAAATGGAAAGTGGCAAGCTGAGAACTGAAGTTTCTATAGATAAAGTAATAAGCTATGTCGGAAACCTTGGAGAACAATATCCTGTCAAAGGACTTTTAGAGGCATTTTCTGAAGTATTGAAAAAAGACTCTAATTGGAAATTACAATTTGTTGGAAATTGTCATGGTGGGGTTAAAACTATTATTGAAAAATTAAACATTTCAAAATCTGTTACTTTCATTCCCTATGTAAATCATATTGAGGCAATCGAATATATGAGTAATGCCAAAATACTGCTACTGATTATTCCTGAAATTGAAAACAATAAAGGAATTCTAACAGGTAAATTGTTCGAATATTTGGCAACAGGCAACCCAATAATAAACATTGGACCCAAAGATGGTGATGCGGCTATAATTCTTTCAGAAAATGCTATTTCAAGTACAGTTGAGTCAAATGAATTAGATAAAATGGTTGAGTTTATTTTAAATTCGCACAATAAATTAGATGCTATCAAAAGGAGCGATAAATTTTCCCGAAGAAATTTAACTAAGGAAATGGCGAAACTTATTTTGGATTGATATGTGTGGAATTCACGGATTTATTACTTCAAACCAAGATCAGGAAACTAATAACAGATTGATCCAGAAAATGGTGGCTTCTACCAACCACCGTGGTCCTGATTACAGTGGAATTCAAAATCTACACCCAGTATATTTTGGTCACAACAGACTGAGCATCATTGATTTAAATTCAGAGGCAAATCAGCCTATGAATTTTGGGAATTACTGGATTGTTTTCAACGGTGAAATCTACAATTACAGAGAACTTAAAGATGAATTACAAAAACAGGGCGTCGAGTTTTCTACTGCCTCCGACACAGAAGTAATTTTAAAAAGCTATGATTTTTACGGCGAGAAATGCGTGGAGAAATTTATTGGAATGTGGGCCTTCGCAATTTACAATAACGAGGATCAAAGTTTATTCTGTTCGCGTGATCGTTTTGGCATAAAACCTTTTTATTACTTACATTATTCCAACTCATTTTATTTTTCCTCTGAAATTAAATCGTTAAAAAAGACACCTCATTTCTCAGCTAATTTAAATCTAGGGCAGGTTAATAGAGGATTACAACTAGGTTGGATAGGGTTTAAAAACGAAACGTATTTTTCGTGTATTCAAGCATTGGAACCTGGGCACAATCTCATTTTTCTAAAAAATAAACTTTCGATTTATCAATATTGGACTTATCCTGCTAAACAAATTTCAATTTCGAATGAAGAAGCCATTCACCAGTTCAAAACACTCTTTGATCATTCGCTACAACTTCACGTTCGTAGTGATGTTCCTCTTGGAGCTACGTTAAGTGGAGGAATTGACAGTTCGAGTATTGTTTCATCGTTATTGAAAAATAATTTATCCAGCCAACTAGTGACTTTTTCCATCTATTACGATTCTACTAAAGGTTTTGATGAACGGCCATTTATTCAAACGATTGAAAAAAAATATCCAAATCAATTTCAGTTGAATTATTACTTGCCGAGTGAACAAGAAATTGCCAAAGACTTCGAAGAAATTGCCTATTCGATGGATTTTCCGCTTTCTGGATCATCGCCAATATCACAATATTACGTGATGAAACTCGCCAAAGAAAAAGGAATTAAAGTAATCTTGAGCGGGCAAGGAGCAGATGATTACATGGGAGGTTACATGCATTCTTATTACCGCTTGTTTGCCCAGTGGATGAAGTGTTTTCAGTTTGGTAAGATTTCAAAAGG
>DORI01000159.1:0-4004 GCA_003512365.1 Crocinitomicaceae bacterium
TAGTTTCATTATCAGTTCCACACTCGTTACTTGCCTTAATTACAAATGTGTTTATTCCCGGTAATAAATTTACCGCACTAATCAATTGACCGTTTATGAAAGAGAAACCTAAATTTTGACCATTTCTCGTAACTGTGATACCACTTGAACTTGGAATTTCAGAAATTAAAGCGGTCAAATTGTATGAACTATTTACTACGTTTGTAGAAGAACTTGTTATTGATATTGTCGGGGTTTTACAATTATAATATTCTATATTTAATGTTTCAATATCCACTCCACATTCATTAGACGCAACAATTTGTATTGTATTAACTCCAGGTGTAAGGTTGAGCGGCATATCGGATAACTTTGTGCTTTGGTTGTAGTTTACATTAGTTAATTCGACATTATTTAGTTTAAAACTTATATTTTGTTTATTCTCAATATTTTCAATTTTTGATTTTAAATTAAAAATTGGTGACGTGACTTTTGTTGCACTTTGACCATTCAATAATTGAATGGTCGGTGGAATACAAGATTGTAAAATTACCATTGTCTGTTGGGTAGAATTTCCACATGGATTTGTCACATTGATAACAATATTATTTTGACCTTGAAATAAATTTAAATTGGCCGTAATTGTACCATTCACAAAAGTGAATTCCGTTACATTTAAACCATTAATACTCAAGTTTATCTGGTTTTTGTTCGAAATACTTGTTACTTTCGAACTGAAAGCAAATGATGATTTATTAACGGTTATTCCAGGGTTGGTGGGATTGGTAAAATTTATCGTAGGTGAAACACAATTGTTGTAAAAAATACTGCTTTCAAGGTTAGTGTTACCACAGGAATTAGAAAGCTCTAATTTAATTGTGTTAATTCCTGGCTGCAGCTGTAAATTTGTTTGAATCAATCCATTGACGTTATTGAAATAAAAATCTGATATTAAAAAGTTATTTACAAAAACTTTGACATCAGATTTACTCTGAACATTTTGAACAACGGCATTTAAAAGATAACTAGAATTGTTTGTTGACATATTTGCCGCAGCTGGATTGGTAAAATTTCCAGAGGGAACTTTGCAAGTTTCATAAAATACTGAAATTATCTCGTTGTCTGAACCACATTTATTTTTGATATTTATCTTAAATTGATTCATCCCTTGTTTTAATGTCGACTGGAAAAAAACTTTTCTAGTGTTGTAATTATAATTAAACAGTATTGGTATATTGTCATTATTTAATATTTGAATTTCATTCGATGCATTTACACCTTGAACATAAAACTCTAAATTGTACAAGGAATTAGTTACAGTAAAAGTATTTACGTTTGTTAGAATAATTTCTGGCGTTTGACAAGGATTATTGAAATTGTTAATATTTGAATTACTATTAATATTATCATTGGTTTTGTGAGGACCTCCCCAAAAACGAAATTGTAAATACAATGATGTGTAATGATAAAGATCATTTTTTGAACGAATAGTTGATTGGACAGCATCAAAATTATCTGCTAATGTAAAGGTCGTTTTATGTTCAATCCCAAAAGTTGTCCTTTTACCAATATGATAACCCAATCCAAAACCTAAACTAGGCATAAAATTGACATTGTATTTTTCATATCCATCCAAAGGTGTCTCGTAACTGTTGTCATATGTAATTCCACCAAGGCCGTTTGGTCCATAGGAATAAGGATCCGCGCCCAACATAATTTCGCTTGAATCACTAAGGTTACCTTTAGTTTGGTTCCAAGTTATTCCAACTCCACCAAAGACATAAGGATCCCATCCTGTGCGTTGTGTAATGGCATTTAAATGAATCGCAAGCTCAAGGGCTAACCGATGTATATTCGATTTGAAATTATGATACGTATAACCAGGAGTTGATTGATAACCATAAAGCGCATTGTCTTGTGTCAAACCCGAAAGCGCCGTTGAATCTTTGTCTTGTCCATACCAATTTCCATTTAAGTATCTTCCGCGAATATCAAAAGTGAGTGGTCTACCATAATTGTAATTATAAGATTTACCAAGTGTTAAACCCCATCCACCACCAACTTGATATTTTACATCTGTTGAGTGCCAAGTACCTCCACCGTTTATACCAAGAAACCATTTTGATGAATTGTCATAATCCACACGAACGGTTTGGCTAAAAGAGAGAAGTGATAAGGATAAAAAAAGCAGAGAAAAGTAAATATTTTTCATATGTCTAAAATTTGTTTTTTATTTGGTCTTATGGAATCGCAAAAGAGATTTATTCATCCGTGTTTTTATGGAAAATCTCTTTATGCTTATTTCATATCGTTAATTTAGGACATGTAACAATTCCATTATTATGCCAAAAGTCTAAAAAAAAGTTAACTAAAGCAACTTGTCCAAGTATTTAGCTCTTAAATTCCGCGAAAATAATGGATAATATGGCAAATGTTAAATATGTGTTAATGCAAATTAAAAATATGAAAGTTGGTTAAATCTAACGATTTTCATAATCCCTGTTGATTTATTCAATTGAATAAAAGAGCTTAAGATTGCAGTTTTAGGATCGTAAATTAATTGCAAATCTTCAACGAAAGCCCCAGATTTAAACGCGTGTTTTTCAATTAAATTTCCGAGCTCATCGTATCGAAAAACATGCTCTTCAATAGGTTTTTCTGAATTGTTATAATGAACCCCCATAGACTTCAATAAACCCTTTTCATTGTAGACGTATTTTTTAGTTTGTTGTACGTCAGACATTTTAAGACGCTGGGTTCGCGAAAGCAAATACCCATCTGTATTGCGCTCTTCTGTCTCTTCCATGTAAGGCAAATTATAACTATTTAAGAAAATCTTTTTTTCTCCAACAGGCAATTTTTGGTAGGTGTATAGCTCCGTGTTTACCAGTACTGTTTTTTCAAGCTCCCCGCTTCTGCTCAAAATGTCCTTTCTTTGCTCTAACTTCACTAATTTTCCTTCCCCGTTGAAAATGAAGTAATTTGCCGTTAACCCTCCGGATTCGTATTTACCAAAATACTTTAATTTGCCACTTTCGTCATATTGAAAAGAATGATAGGTTGTATCCTTCTTCTCTGCATCCGTTTTTGTTTCCGTAATTTTGATTACTCTACCCAAACTATCAAATTCAATTCGAAAAAAATCTTTACTTTCTCTGATGATGTCGCCTGGTTTTTTTATAGAAACTTTTCCTTCCATGGACTTCAATCCTATTGCTCGAGCAAAGTCAGCATTGAAATAGGGAACATCAGTAAATGCCTGACCCTCTTGATTTAAAACCATTTGCGCTAAAGAAATCGCACTGTATTGGATTACCAAACTAACTACTACTAAATATCTCAACTTAAAGTTTTTCTAAAATTGATTTCCAACTTGTTTCTCGTGCAATTATTGACGATAAGGCAGCAACAGATACTCGTTCTTGAAGCATGGTGTCTCTACTCCTAAAAGTAACAGTATTATGCTCAAGGGTTTCATGGTCAACTGTAATCGAAAAAGGTGTTCCTATTGAATCTTGCCTACGATAACGACGACCAATGGCATCTTTTTCGTCGTATTGAACATTAAATTCTAACTGCAATGTTTTTTGAATTTCGCGTGCCTTTTCAGGTAAACCATCCTTTTTGACTAAAGGAAGAATTGCCGCCTTGTAGGGCGCAAGTACCGGTGGAATACTTAAAACCGTTCGCTCAGAACCATCCTCAAGCACTTCATTTTTCAAGGCTGCACTTAAGACAGCTAGAAACAGTCTATCCAAACCAACGGATGTTTCGATGACATATGGAATATAATTTTGATTTAATTCAGGGTCAAAAAACTGCAATTTTTTTCCCGAAAATTTTTCATGTTGTTTCAAATCAAAGTCGGTACGAGAATGAATTCCTTCCAATTCCTTAAAGCCCATTGGAAAATTAAACTCTATATCACATGCTGCGTTTGCATAGTGTGCTAACTTCAAGTGGTCATGAAACCTATAGTTCGAATCTCCCAAGCCCAAATTTTTATGCCATTTTGTGCGCGTCTG
>DORI01000159.1:4013-11089 GCA_003512365.1 Crocinitomicaceae bacterium
ACTGCATTTCCATTTGTTCGAATTCGCGCATTCTAAATATAAATTGACGCGCAACAATTTCATTTCGAAAAGCTTTTCCAATTTGCGCTATTCCGAATGGGATTTTCATTCTTCCTGACTTCTGTACATTCAAAAAGTTAACAAATATACCCTGAGCGGTTTCTGGCCGTAAATAGATTGTTGATGCATCGCCTGCCACCGAACCTAATTCCGTTGAAAACATTAAATTAAACTGCCGGACTTCCGTCCAATTTTTTGATCCAGAAATAGGACAAACTATCTCTAAATCAATAATTAATTGACGAACCCCTTCCAAATCATTCGCTTCAAGTGCACTTTTCATTCTCGCTTCAATTGAATCAATTTTTTCTTGATTTCGAAGTATATTTGGATTGGTAGCCAAAAACTGATTCTCATTAAAATCGTTGCCAAAGCGCGTTTTAGCTTTTTCTACTTCTTTGTTGATTTTTTGACGAATTTTCTCAATATGCTCCTCTAATAAAACATCTGCACGGTATCTTTTCTTCGAATCCTTATTGTCGATGAGTGGATCATTGAAAGCATCCACATGTCCTGAGGCTTTCCATGTAGAAGGATGCATAAAAATAGCTGCATCTATTCCAACAATATTCTCGTGCATTTGCACCATTGCTTTCCACCAATATGTTTTGATGTTGTTTTTAAGCTCAGCACCCAGTTGTCCGTAATCATATGTTGCTGCAAGTCCATCATAAATTTCAGAAGAAGGGAAAACAAACCCGTATTCTTTAGCGTGAGAAATGACGTCTTTAAGTCGATCCTGATTTTGTTCCATAATGCAAAGATACATGCTAAGTTTATGGAAAAATCACTCTAAAAAAGGAATTTTAACAATAGGAATTTAACAATTCACAAAATGGGTAGTTTCAACTGATATTTTTGACCTAAATTTGATGTTATGCGCTTGTATTTGAACTTTTCTGATTTTATTGATACGAATAAACCAATTGATGTCTCTATTCCCATTCGTTCTGAAAATGAATATGTGAGAGCGTGGTATGTAGATCCACCAAAATTTGAAATCGTAAGGGCAAATGGATTTATTGGCTCTGTGGCAGAAGGAGGTTCAACGAATTTCCGAGATGTTATTTTTAATCCGCATGGTCATGGCACACATACGGAATGTTTGGGGCATATTTCAACTGAAGTTTACTCCATCAACCAACATTTAAAATCTTATTTCTGGAAAGCAAGTTTGGTCAGTGTAATTCCAGATAATCTTGTAAATGGAGACACCATTATCAAAAGGAAACATTTAGAAAATCAAATTAACAGTGCATTTTCAGAAGCCGTTTTAATTCGTACGATGCCAAATGATNNNNTAGATCAATTAGGAACCAAACACTTCTTAGTGGACTTGCCCTCGGTAGATCGAGAAGAAGATGAGGGAGAGTTAGCGTTTCATCATGCCTTTTGGAACCTGACAGAAAACCCAGATTATACGCGAACCATTACCGAACTTATTTATGTTCCAAATTCAGTTGTTGATGGAGAATACCTGCTTGAACTTCAAGTTGCTGCCTTCGAAAATGATGCAAGTCCGAGTAGACCAGTTCTTTACCGAATAGAGAAATAAGGACAAAAAAAAGCTGCCTTTGCAGACAGCTTAAATTCATGTTTTTTGGCAACTTATTCCTTGATAATTCTAATTGACTCAACGCCATTGGCGTGAGCAACGTTCACAAAGTAAATTCCAGCATTCAAATGACTCATGTCAAAATTCTCTTGATTTTGTCCAATGTTTCTTTTAGCAAGTAACTTACCTTCGACATTTGTCAAAGTAATATTAGATGCATTTATCAGAGATTGTAATCCATTAACGGCAACCTCATTTTTTGCAGGGTTAGGAAATGCTGACAATAGCGAATTTCCATTTTCATCTAAAAATGCTCCGTTGTTACTTACAACAATTTTATAACCTGTAAATGAAGTGGATTGTGCTACTGGAGTCGGTGGTAAACCTGGGAACAACGTAACAAGTACCGTAACATCAATAAATATCTCTACATTATAAGTATTAACAGTTGAGGTAGTTCCATATACCGTTGCGCAGCCTTGGGTTCCCCCTGAGTAGGTGCAATTTGCAGCATTACAATTGTATAGATATTCTGTAGGTAATCCTGTTACATCCGTTACGGTGTAGGATTGAATAGGCGAACCAACAAACTGACCGGAAGGATCTAAATCAGCCGTTACAGTAGCTGGAGCTTTAAAATTCAACACACCTTCGTAATAAACACCAGCCGTTGCTGGAGGGAAATTAGTCACTGTGTCTGGCCATGCTCCGTATACTGAATCTGTATACTGAGGGTCTGGAGTACATTGAGGTTGTGCATATGCCACCATGGAAGCAAAACCAATCGATAAAAATGAAAGTAAAGTTTTTCTCATAATCTAGTTTTAAATGATACGTCAAATGTACATATTTTTTGATTTCAATAATAGCGATTAATAAAAATGACTGTATGACCGAATAATTTAACAGGCGATTAATAAGTAATTTAGGTAACTTTGAGCATGATTCTATATAACGTAACCGTATCCATTGATTCCTCTTTTTCAGAGGAATGGTTGAATTGGATGAGGTCAACACACATACCGGAAGTTTTAGAAACCGGATGTTTTTTAGAATGTCGCTTGTCTAAGATTCACGGGGAAGAAGATGGCGGAAGAAGCTATTCTATACTTTATTTATGCCCAAACCAAGAAACTTTAGATCATTATCAACTGCACTTTGCACCCGAATTACAAGCATCGCATACGAAGCTCTTCGAAGGTAAATTTGCTGCATTCCGAACCTACCTCACGGTCATTGAAGAATTCAAACCATGCAGGTAAGAGCAAAGAAACATCTTGGGCAACATTTTTTGATGGATGAGAAGATTTGCGAAAGAATATCTACGACATTTTCAAGACATCAAAATTGTCGCACAGTTTTAGAAATCGGGCCGGGAATGGGAGCGCTATCTCATTATTTATTTCTGCAAGAAGATTTGCATGTGGTATTAATGGACATTGATGAAGAATCGGTGAATTTTTTACACGTAAAGTATCCTGAAAAAAAAGAGCAAATCCTCTATGGTGATTTTTTACGATTACATCCAGACACTTATTTTCCAAATGTTAATTTTTCAGTAGTTGGGAATTTTCCATACAATATTTCTTCTCAAATTCTTTTCAAATGTTTGGAGTTTCGAAATCGCATACCTGAAATCATGGGCATGTTTCAAAAAGAAGTAGCAGTTAGGGTTGCAGAGAGGCCAGGCTCAAAGGAATATGGCATTACTAGTGTGTTATTACAAGCTTTTTACGATATTGAATACTGTTTCACTGTTGACGAGCACGTTTTTTCTCCCCCACCGAAGGTTAAGTCAGGTGTAATTCGCTGTACTCGAAATAATAGGGAATCTCTTTCCTGTGACGAAAGATTGTTTTTTCAAGTAGTTAAAATGGCCTTTAACCAAAGAAGAAAAACGTTGAGAAATTCATTAAAACAGCTTCTAAAAGGTCATGAATTGCCATCGAAATTTCAACAAGAACGTCCGGAACAACTGAGTGTTTCAGATTTTGAGGAACTGACGTTATTTATTGAAGCCATTAAGGAGTAAACAAATCGCCCTCATTCTTCTTAGGTACTTCTCTTCCGTTGTAGAATAATTTGCGAACTGATTCTTTACCTTGGTTATCATAAATAATCAACCAACCGTGTTTTACTCCATTTTTAAAGTTTGTTTCGTAAATTAAATTTCCACGTCTTCCGAATTGCTTCATAGTTCCATGTAATTTACCCTTTTTGTAGGGCGAAATTACCGTGGGGATTTGACCTCCGGGATAATAATCAACCCAAACACCATTTTTTAATCCCTTATTGTATTTTCCTTGGGCCTTTACCATGTAATCTAGTTGAGAATAAGCTGTAAAATCGCCATGTAACTCGCTAAGTTTTTCCTTCATTCCCATCACAGCAATACCATTCGCATAATTCTTTCTTGTGACAATTTTATAATTACTAATTTGCATCAAGCGGCCATTATCATAATATTCTTTCCACTCTTTAACCCTCAATCCTTCTTTGTAATATCCTTCTGAAGTTTTTACTTTATTTGGGTTGTAAGAAACCCATGAACCATTGAGTTTTCCGTCTTTGAAATTAGCGAGGTTCTTTATCATTCCACTATCCCAATAATTTTTCCATAGTCCTATTTCTTTGCCATTTTTATAATCTCCCTCCATTAACAAAGTCCCGTTTTCATACCAAGTCTTCCAATTTCCATCTTTTTGATCGTTCACAAAATTTCCTAGGCGGTAATCTTGACCATTTTCATAGAAATAGTGCCATTTACCCGTTTTTTTACCGTTATCGAAATAAGCCTCATAGGATATTCCACCATTAGGATAATAATACACCCATTTATTATGTTGTTTATCGTTATTGAAATCTCCTATCATTTCAGGTTTTCCATCGGGAAAATTCCAAACCCAATTCCCCGTTTTCTTTCCCATGGTGTAAAGTCCTTTGGTATTTAAAAGGTTATCATTATAAAAGACTTCATAAGCACCATGGAGTGAATCGTTAGAATAATTCACTCGTTTCTCAATCCCGCCGTCTAAAGTAAAAACTACCCACTCGCCAGATTTTTTGCCCAAGTCAAAATTTCCTTTAACAGCTAAAGCTCCATTTGCAGTTCTTTCCTCAAAATATCCAGACTTTAACCCGTTAAAGAATGTGTAATTCTCCTTGATTCTTCCGGAGATGTAATAGGATTTCAAAAAGCCATTTCCATCTTTAATTGTTTGGGTGTGAAGCGAGTCTTCTTCCCAATAATTCATTAGATAAGTTGTGTCATTTTGAACACGCTCAACAGATTTTGCTCTGCCATCGGGATAGAAATATTCCCATTTCCCTTCCGGGCTACCTAGCGAGTAATTTCCTGATAATAAGAGACGGCCATTTTCATCAAATTCTTTAAATATACTATCCGGCACATTGAAAGTAAAATATGCTAATGTTTTCATCTTGCCATTTGGATGATAGGTAATTTGCTTACCATGAATTCTATTTCGGTAATACATGCGGTCTTCTTCCAAAACACCATCATAGGAATAAAAGGACCATTTACCGTGTTTCTCGGTTTTATTCAAAACGATTTTATCCTCATTTATGTAATATGATCCTGTAGCTTGAAGATGTTTGTTACCGGAATCCCAAAAAATTCGAACCTTAGGTCCAAGATTTTCTTTTTCTACCTTTTGCGCAGTTGAGAATAGTCCGAAACCGAAAATTAAAAGTATAATTTGCAATAAGCTCTTCATGGAGATAGATTAATTGATGAACTTTAGAATCGTTACAAAACTTTATTTAGGTATTGAATAATAAGAAATATCCCAATTAGCGTAAAAACTATTCCTATTAATTGATTGATCCCTTTCAGCAATGAATTTGTCACCAAGGGACGAAGGCTTTTTGCCAGTATAATTTTTGTTAAATCAATAAGAATAAAGGTAGACAATAGCACTCCAAGAAAATAATACACCTCTATATCGCTATCTGAATCGGTAAGGGTTTGAGCAAGCGACATTACGCTGAGCCAATAGAATACCACAAAAGGATTAGCAAAATTCAAAATAAATCCTTTCAAGCTTAAAAGTAAATGATGTTTAGTTTGTATCGCATTATCATCACCTTTATTTGCAGAAAGAATTTCCACTTTTTTAAAGAAATTAAAGATCCCGTAAACAATAAAAATTAATCCACTAACACAACGAAAAAGTAATTTATGATCGCCTGAATCAAGTGAGCGTAATTCCAAGAAAAATATGGAGGCGAATACAATGTATATTAAATCACTGAGCAGTACGCCAAAATTAAATGATAAGGCAGCACGAATACCTTTTGTAATACTCGTTTCTAGCAATGAAAAAAATATTGGGCCAGGAATAACACTTAATAAAAATCCTATACCTATGGCTTGAACATAAAATTGCATCCTCAAAAATATACACAATTCTGATGATTATTTTAATAAAAAAATAATGATTCCGGTCAATAACAGAATAATTAAAGCAAGTAGATACTTAAAATAGTCCTCATTTGCGGAATCAAAATTATGCTTGGGGGTGAAGCTGGCCGGCGGTATTACATAGTTGTTTTGTAAAGCACGATTTTGGCTATCGAAAGTTTCTCTTCGAGAAGCTTCGTAATTTTTCTCCATTTCTTTATCTATTTTTTCGATAAGCCTTTCTATCCTGTCTTGTTGAAGCTGGTCTTCAATATCATCCAATCTTNNTGGAGTAACAATCGTCAAGAGTATTAAAAAGATAAAAGCTCTCATATGCTCATCTTAGCAATTCTTTTTGTTTTTTTAGTAATTTATTCAACCGCTTAATCATTTCTCTAATTTCTAAGCTTTTACCGGTTTTAAATGAGTTTTGCGATGACCTTCTTTTGCCCTCGGGGGTTTTAGCACCGGTTGATTTTGTCCAAGGCTTCCAGCGTTGAATTAACTCTCTCTGCCGTTGGCGTTCTTCTTCTGTCCAAACTCTCATAAAGTTTAGCGTAATTTCGATTCAATTAATTCCCAATTATTTTTATATTTTTCAAGACTCCAACCATTTAAGTTTTCTTTGGGTATTTTTTTCAAGTGTTTTTTGTAAGCATGATTGCTTGGGCAATCCTTAGTCGCCTCTGCCCTGGATTAAATACCCGTTCTTTACAAAGATAGTGAAGCCCTCTTTGCTAAATGGCTTATGCATACCAATGTGGGGCTTCTAATGTTTGTACTTGTAAGGACTCACGGCGATGCTTTTTGGCAAACCAGATCCTTGGCCGCAGCAAGTTCTCGTATGGGACTGACTGTTTCGGGCAGGTCCACCCCTCCAATCCAAGTCACCATGTCTTGAATGACGACCTTAGCCTCCAACTGTCGGGTCAGCATATGCCAACCATTGGGGTAGATGATCAATCGCAGATTGGATGCGTCATTCAAAGAAGTTGTTGCTAGGCGTGTGAGCCAATAGCAAACCGGTTCGGGCGGAAT
>DORI01000062.1:0-4053 GCA_003512365.1 Crocinitomicaceae bacterium
TCATTTTCAAGATCTGGAACAGCTGTGAAAGCATTCGTTGGTGCAAATGCAGGTCAAACCTTTTCCCTTGAAATTGATTATTCTGGAAATCCACCTACTGCACAAACAAATCCACTTGGAGGAAGTGGAATTACGGCAGGTTCTTCTCCGAGTTGGGGGAATAAAGTCGTTTGGACGCTTTCGGAACCATTTTCCGCAATGGAATGGTTTCCTTGTAAGCAAAGCTTAACAGACAAGGCGGACAGCTCATTTTGCTCCATAACAGTGCCCGACACATTGATGGCAGGAGCCAATGGAAAATTAGTTAGTATTGATACCTTGGGAAATGGTTTTCTAACGTTCAACTGGGAGCACAGACACCCAATCGATTATTATTTAATTTCTACTGCAGTCGCCAAATATGTTGACTATTCATTTTTCGTAACTCCTACAGGAGCTCCAAACCCAATTTTAGTTCAAAACTATATTTATAATAATCCGCAAACGCTAACAAATTTTATTAATGATATAAATGAAACAGGTGACTTCATTGAACTATTTTACGAAAAGTACGGTCCCTACCCTTTTGAAGATGAAAAATACGGTCATTGTATGGCGCCGATTTCTGGAGGAATGGAACATCAAACGATGACAACACAAGGTTTTTTTGAAAAGAAATTAACTTCTCACGAATTGGCTCATCAATGGTGGGGTAATAATGTTACATGCGCTTCATGGTGTGACATATGGTTGAATGAAGGATTTGCTTCTTACAGCGAATATTTAATGCTAGAAAATTTATATCCAGCAGATAAAGATCAGCATATGCTAGACGTGCACGACAACGTAAAGACACAAACGGGAGGTAGTGTTTGGGTACTTGACAGCCTGAACGAATCACGCATTTTTAGTGGTAGATTAACCTATGATAAAGGTGCTGCTATTATTCATACGATGCGTTTCATGTTAAATGATGATAGTTTATTTTTTGAAGTTCTTAAAGACTTTCAACAATCATTTAAAGATAGTGTGGCGCATGGAATTGATTTTAGAAATAAACTAAATGAGCTGTCATCAATAGATTTTACAGAAATGTTTGAACAATGGTACTTCGGTGAAGGATTTCCCACCTATTCATTAAAGTGGAATCAACAGGGTAATGATGTAATAGTTCAAGTTAATCATACGACATCTGAACCTGCAATTACACCAATATTTACTAATCCAATTGAGATTNNTTTACCAATCCAATTGAGATTAAATTTAATCGCACACCACTTCAGGATACTACCGTTCGATTTACAATAAATTCAAATCAAGAAACCTTTTATTTGGAAAATTTCGGCACTTTGAGCACCAGTGCAACTGCTATCATAGATCCAAATAACTGGATTATAAACAACGCGGGGAGTATTACGCAAGATAATTCCCTTGCCCTATCCGAAATCAATGAAAACAAAGAATTAGTGGTATATCCAAACCCAACGAATGGCACCTTCACCATTCAAAATGTTCCTTCAAACACGCAAGTTAATGTACTGGATATGTTTGGTAAAATTGTAAAATCACTTGAATTCGAACCAAATACGTACATCGATTTATCACAACTCAAAAAAGGAAATTATTTGCTCCAAATCTTGTTGCCTGACAATCAAAAAAGATTGAAGATCATTCAGTTGTAACTATTTTTTTGAATAGTTTTTTCTTTAATTTATTCGTTTTGAATTAACTTTTTAGTATTTTCACTAAAAAAATCATGAATTACCATTACCTCATCGCCATTCTTTTTGTTGCCTTAGATTTTTTCGGCATATCACAATCGACAATTTGGCAAAATGATTTTGAAAATCCTGCTGAGTGGACTCTTAATATATCTACTGGACAAAATGATATTGACGCAAATATTTGGGTTATATCTGATGCTGAAGGAGGTGTAGCTGCAGGAGGATGTGGAGTGGCTGGAAACGGCAATAAAACCTTACATGTTGGTTGTCAAGGAACTTGGTGCACTGGAACCGGCGCAACCTACAATGCAGGTGACGGAGGTTTGGGATTCATCTATGCCACAACCAACAAACGTGCGGTTTTTGCCTCAAACATTAGCACTTTAAATTCCCAAAATTTGAGTGTTGAGTTTGATTACATTGGAATTGGGCAAGCAAATGATGATTTTGGAACCGTTATTTTTAGTACAGATGGTGGCACAACATGGACGAATCTTCAAACAATAACTTCAGCTACTACGTGTGCAAATGGACAGGGGTTGTGGACGCATTTGTCAATTCCTTTACCTGTGAGCTGTGAAAATAGCCCTGCTTTGAGAATAGGATTTAATTGGAAAAACAGCAACGATGGAGCAGGAACAGATCCTTCTCTTGCTATTAACAACCTAAAAATCACTACGAATATTCCACCAGATCCTGTTGCTAATTTCACCTTAAACGACAACCAAATCTGTCAAAACTATTGTTTCACTTTTTCCAATACCAGTTCAGATGCAACGACCTATTCGTGGGATTTTGGAAACGGAAATTCTTCAACGCTTGAAAATCCGCAACCACTTTGTTATAATTTGCCTGGACAATATGTAATTACCCTAATTGCCTGTAATAATCAAGGATGCGACACAACATCGCAAACCGTAACGGTGTTACAAGCACCATTTATGGGATTAGAATTTTTGAACGGTCAAATCACGTCCTTACAACCGAATGCGCTTTATCAATGGTTATTGTGTCCTTCATTAACCATTATTCCTGGCGCTACTTCGGTGGAATACACGCCTCCAATCAACGGTGAATATGCTGTAATCGTGACGCTTGCGAATGGTTGTTCCGATACTTCCGATTGTATTGTTATCAGCGATTTGGGAATTCAAGAGCAGGTTAGTTCTTTAGGCTTATTTCCGAATCCAGGAAATGGAACATTTTCAATAGATTCTGAACTATATAATTCGTGTGAGATTGCCGTCTTTGATGTAACAGGTCGTAAGCAAGATATGCTTTTGGAAGGAAATTCAATCACAATTGTAACTGCTTCGAAAGGTTTGTTTTTCGTTCGTATGAAAGATGAAAACGGTGCTGAAACGGTTTTTTCCTATCTAAAGGAATAACTCATCAATCTTGAGATGGTATTCGTTGAGGATTAAGTTCTTCAAACCTTACATCTTCTTTGAAAGGAATCTTTCGCATCTCACCTACTTCTAAGCAATAGTAGCCAAACTCTTCGGTAATTCGTCCCTTTAGAAAATAAACGCCTTTACCAAAGAACGGGTATTTTCTTACCGACTCAGGAAAATGTACCGTGTCGATTGTATCACCATTTTTATCGATCAAGGTGCCAAAATTCATAACCGTACCACTAGCCGTTTTAGAGTTTTTGATGGTGACTAAATAACCATACATTTCCACTACAGCACTAAATTTATTCGGCATCTCAGAGGCGAGCGTATGACTCGGAAGCGGGTAAGCAAGTAAATCAAACGGATTACATAAAGGAAATCCCAACAGTTCCATTTGTTCAAATGCTTGCTCATGAGCAAGCATNNTTGTTCAAATGCTTGCTCATGAAGCTGCTCATCCAATACAGGAAGTTTAAATTGTTTCTCCGCAACCGCAAACAATTCCGGAAGTTTAGGTTTCTTTCCGATGCTATGATGATAGAAATGTGCCTTCCAAAGCAATTCCTTTCGTGATTCCGGAAAATCGCGTAGTGCTCCAATACGAATCATCAGCGACAGCTGTTCTAAGGGGATTAGCAATCGCCTCATCAAATCATCAAAACCTAAAAACACTCCTCGCCTACCTCGTTCTTCCATTAGTTGTTGTATTAAGTGAACTTCAATACCCGCAACGAGGTTAAATCCGATGATAAGCCGTTGACCAATTAATGTGCACTCAAAAGCTCCAAAATTTACGGATGGTGCTTCTATTTTTGCGCCAAACCTTCTGGCTTCATGCACATAAATTTCCGTTCGGTAATATCCACCAAAGTTATTAATTGTCGCCGTCATGTATTCCAAGGGATAATACGCTTTTAGGTAAAGGCTCTGGTAACTTTCTACCGCATACGAAG
>DORI01000062.1:4158-9137 GCA_003512365.1 Crocinitomicaceae bacterium
ATTCTTCCCGTGAACGAAATTTCCCCGACATACCACGTCTTAGCACATCTGCTTCTGCGAGTGATAAATCGGCAAATAGATGCGCTACTTTAATAACATCCTCTTGATACACCATCACACCGTAAGTTTCAGGCATGATACTAACTAATACCGGATTGGCTTCTGCTCTTCGGGAAGGATTTCTATGACGTAAAATATATTCCCGCATCATACCCGATTGTGAAACTCCAGGACGAATAATCGAACTTGCAGCAACAAGCTCTAAGTATGTCTTTACTTGCAGTTTTGTCATCAACATACGCATGGCAGGAGATTCCACATAAAAGCAACCTAAGGCCTTTGCCTCAATTAATAGCTGTTCTATTTTTTTGTCTTGTTTGAAATAGTGAATGTCGTGAATATCGTGTGGCGGATTTTTAGGTTGGTTATACGCTATAACATCCAAGGTGTCGTGTATTTTCCCGAGGCCACGTTGACTGAGAATATCGAATTTATACAAACCAACATCTTCCGCTTCAAGCATAGAAAATTGTGTAGTTGGAAATCCTTTAGGCGGTAAAAAAAGTCCCGAATACCACGTCATTGGGCGCTCACTGATGACAATACCGCCGGAATGCACGCTTAGATGAGAGGGCAAACCTTTTATTTGTTCACTGTATTTAATTACCAATTTTGATATTTCATCTAAGTTTTCGATCCTAAATTTCCCGCTACAGAGCACATCAATTTCTGATTTTGGCAATCCAAAAACTTTTCCCAACTCTCTTATTGTTGCTCGAAACTGGAATGTATTATACGTACACAACCAAGCAGCATTTGGATATTTTTCAAATAGGTAATTCACCACATCGTCCCGATCCTTCCAAGAAAAATCGATATCAAAATCAGGAGGGTTTTTCCGATAAAGGTTTATAAATCGCTCAAAGTATAAATCAAGCTCTAAGGGATCCACGTCGGTGATGCGGAGTAAATATGCTACAATACTGTTGGCACCACTCCCTCTTCCCACATAAAAATAACCTTTTGATCGAGCATAAGAGCAAAAATCCCAGGTGATTAAGAAATAAGACAAATAATGCTTTTCAGAGATAATCGCAATTTCTTTCTCAATACGCGCCACAATTTCATCCGTAACCGTCGGATAACGATAATCAAGTCCTTCTGCACACAATTCACGAAGTAGAAGCTCGTCTTCTTCCTTACTACCGGTGTAACTGATTGGGTTTTGCGGCATAGCTTCGTCTCCAAAAGCAAAAGAAACGTGACAGGTATCGAATAAACGCAGTGTTTGCTCGTAGATATCCGCATGATTTTTTACATTTTCCTCTAGCAAAGAGAGCGGCCAAAAAAGCTCCGTGGAAGGTGCTTGTTGCGTCGTTGGTAATTTTGACAACAAGGTATTTAAGTGAATAGCACGCAAGAGACGGTGTGTATTGAAATCGCGTTTATTGCGAAAGGTCATAGGTTGTAAAAACAGCATTTTTTCGCGTGAAAAATTAGTATACTTATACATTAAGTTAGCCAAGCTTTCTCCTTGAATTTCAATATATTCGTTTTGATTCAATTTAAAATCTACCCTTTCTATTGGATAGCACGTGTAGCAACTGGTAAAATGAGGCAATCGTCGGGGAAATGGTGTTTTAGTTTGCAAGTAGCGACTCAAAAAATGATTCATTTCATGAAAGCCTCTGTTGTTGCGCGCAATGAGGGTAGCAACATGTTCCATTCCATTACGAAGTTCAACCCCCACAATTGGTTTTATTCCCAAACGCTGTGCTTCTCTCACAAAAGCCAATACAGCACCTGTAGCGTTGATATCGGTTAAAACAACGTAAGAATAACCGGTACTTTTGGCCCATTGGACAATTTCCTCCGGAGATAGAATTCCATAGTGTAAACTAAAATGAGAATGTGTCTTCACTTCTTTTCCGAAACGCCGTTAAACTCTTCTGTTAGCTAATAAGGGTGGTGGTTCGCCGGAAAATGGATTCCATCTTCCGATGGTTCTTGCTTCTAATCCAATAGCACGTATCACTGCCCTATCGCCATAGCGATTTCGAATACGGTCAAGTGCGCGGTATAAGGATGCGTATTGAGTGGAATCGTCAAATAAATTCAACTGAAAGTGACCATTAACAAGCGTACTATAGCGCACACCTATCAAACGAACGAGCATTCTCCGGTTGTAGATACGTTCAAACAACTCCGCAACCAAAGGAAGTAACTCGTGATCAGCAGCCGTGTAAGGGATTTGTTTTTGTAAGGTTTGGGTCTGAAAATCGGCATAACGAATTTTGACAGTCACACAACCCGTTAGCTTATTTCCTCTTCTCAGTTGAAACGCTAAATTTTCCGCCATGGCCAACATGATACCTTTTAGTTTTATAACATCAATAGTGTCGTAATCAAAGGTTCTTTCAGTAGAAATCGATTTACGTTCGCTGTAAGGCTCCACAGGGGAGAAATCCAGTGCATTCGCTTTTTTCCAGATGGAAACACCGTTCTCTCCGAGAGCACTCTCCATCATCTCTACAGGCATTTCTTGTATGGTGTGAATTTTTCTAACACCAAGATTACAAAGTGTTTGATAGGTTTTCAAGCCAACCATCGGTATCTTCTTCACCGACAAAGGCGCTAGAAAAACCTTCTCTTCTCCATAATCTACCCGCAATTGGTTGTTCGGTTTTGCTTCACCCGTTGCGATTTTTGAAACCGTTTTGTTTTGCGATTGACCAAAAGAAATAGGAAGACCTGTTTCTCGAATAATCCGCTGGCGTAATTCTTTTGCATACTTAAATGTACCAAAGAAGCGATCCATGCCACTCAAATCCATGTAGAATTCATCAATGGAAGTCTTTTCAAAAACAGGTACTGCATCGCGAATAATATCCGTTACCATACGCGATTGATTGCTGTAAATTTGTGAGTTTCCTTTAATTACAATTGCTTCCGGACAACGTTCTTTTGCCATTTTCATCGGCATAGCTGAATGAATCCCAAAACGCCTCGCCTCATAACTACAAGAAGCGACTACTCCCCGATCACTTGTGCCGCCGATGAGGATAGGTTTTCCTTCAAGGCGACTGTCCAACTTTCGTTCGCAAGAAACGAAAAATGTATCCAAATCCATGTGTACAATAGAGCGCAAAACAGCCATCGTAATGTCGTATAAAAAAATAATAAAAGTGAGCTGAATGCAAATCGTTCGGTTTTCAAAGATATACATTTTGATTATATTTTAATCTTTTTTTTGATTATTTTTTAGTATATTCAAATAAAATAACATTATGGAACTAGAACAAATCAAAAACAGCATCCTCGAAATTAGAGGAAAGAAAGTAATGCTAGACATGGATTTAGCTAAAATTTATGAAGTCGAAACACGCGTTTTAAAGCAAGCTGTTCGACGGAATATCGAACGTTTTCCCGAAGATTTTATGTTTGAGTTAACTGAAGATGAGTTACAAAACTTGACATCACAAAATGTGATGTCAAGTTGGGGAGGACAAAGACATAAGCCATTTGCCTTTACAGAGCAAGGAATAGCAATGTTATCAAGCGTTTTAAAAAGTAAAAAAGCAATATAAATGAATATCGCAATAATGCGTGCTTTCGTAATGATGCGCCAATTTGCTTTAACCTATCAAGAACTTTCAGAGAAACTCGTTGAGCTCGAAAAGCAACACAATCAAAAGTTTGATGACATCGAGCAGGTTTTAAATTTCCTCATTCAAAAAGACAATCAGAAAACAAGTCGGATACAAAAAATAAATTTCCTCCATTGAGGGAGGATAAAGGAGGGTGATTAATCTACAAATCAATAAAAAACCAAAAACTAAAATGAATCAAAAATAAATCCATGAACACACAACAACATTTAAATTCTTTCAAAAACTATATGAATTACAGGCGGTACAGCCAAAACACAATCAAAACCTATTCTGATGCTTTGGACGTGTTTTTTCGCTTTTTTCAAAATAAAACAATTGAAAGTTTAAATAAAGAAGATCTAATTCGGTTCAATACCGAATATATTCTCAAGAAAAACCTTTCTTCTAGTTACCAAAATCAAGTGATTAATGCCATTAAATTGTTTTACAGAAACCGCTTTAACCGAAGTATGGAAGTGGATTACATTCAACGACCACGGCGGGAAAAACGGTTGCCAAATGTTCTGAGTAAAGATGAAGTAAAATCAATTTTAGAGGCACCAACTAACCTAAAACACCGCGCCATGCTTAGTTTGATTTATGCCTGTGGTTTAAGGAGAAGTGAATTATTGAACCTAACTTTAAAAGACGTTTTATCCGATCGAAACTTGCTTTTCATCCAGCAATCAAAAGGAAAAAAAGACAGAGTTGTTCCGATTAGCAACAAACTTATTGAAATGCTACGTGACTATTACAAGGCGTTCAAGCCAAAAACGTGGTTATTTGAAGGGCATCTATCAGGAGAAAAATACAGCGAAAGAAGTATTCAACTTGTTTTAAATCAAGCTGTAACAAAGGCAAAAATAGATAGACCTGTTAGCCTTCATTGGTTGCGACACAGCTATGCAACTCACCTACTTGAAAACGGAACAGATTTACGCTACATTCAAGAACTTTTAGGGCATTCGAGTTCACGAACTACGGAAATTTATACCCATGTTAGCACAAGGAATTTACAACAAATTCGTTCTCCTTTCGATGATTTGTGAAAATTATTTGTATTTTTAGCTAAGCGCAAAAAAACTTCGCCTATACACCAAGATTTGGTGCTTTAAGGTAGGTTTGTAGCGTGTATAAGTAAGTTATAAGCAATAAAAGAATATATTTACCAAAATACCTACAATATGAAATCGATAAGTTTTATTTTACTAATCCTCTTACCCTTCTTATCAAGTGCTCAACAAAGTAACGCGAATACGTATTTTGGATTTGGACTCTATAACATCGGAGAAATAAAATTAAATAACACACTTGAAACTAATAACTTGA
>DORI01000124.1:0-1266 GCA_003512365.1 Crocinitomicaceae bacterium
ACGAATCGAATCATGTGGGGCCCAAATGGCATACACAAAATGTTAAGTTCTTTTAATTTTGAAATGACATTATTTCTAGATTCATCGTCCCTAACGATGGCAACTACAATATTGGTTTCGACAGGAACAACATCCACTATCCAAGGTAAAGTCTTTAACACCCCTTCAATTTCCTTTGCATGAGCGTGATCAACTCTTAATCTATCAATATTATTTTTTAATGCAAACAACCCTCCAGCTGCAATAATTCCTGCCTGACGCATACCTCCTCCGAATACTTTACGAATTCTTCTTGCTTGAAGGATTTGCTGTTTAGTTCCAATTAGTAGGGAACCTATCGGTGCTCCTAAACCTTTAGATAAACAGATTGATATCGTATCAAAATTTTCTGCGTATACCTTGTAGTCAATTTTTGTCTCGACTAATGCATTGAAAAGACGTGCGCCATCTAGATGTAATGGTAAATTGTGCACATTGCATAATTCTCTAATTTCTCTAATGTCTTCACCGTTGTAAATTGCACCACCTCCTCTGTTTGCTGTATCTTCGATACTAACGAGTTGTGTAAGTGGGAAATGAACATCGTGTGCTGGATTTATCCATTTTTCAATTGCGCTTGCTTTAAGACGTCCACGGTCACCATCGATGGTTCGAATGGAAGCGTGAGAATTACGTGCGATTCCACCACCTTCGTATTTAAAAACATGACTTTCGTAGTGGCAAATAACTTCTCCTCCTGGTTTTACATGAAGGTTAATGCCGATTTGATTGCTTTGAGTTCCTGATGTACAGAAAATTGCTGCTTCTTTTCCGAAAAGTTCAGCCGTGTAATTTTCCAACTCGTTAACCGTGGGGTCTTCACCGAAGACATCATCACCAACGGGAGCGCTCATCATGAAGTCCAGCATTTCTTTTGTTGGTTTGGTAACGGTATCGCTTCTTAAATCAATCATGTTTGTATTTTTACAAAAATAATGAACGTATGGACATACTTCCCTATTGTTTGATTGCAATTACGGCATTTTTGGCTTCGTTGAGTACTTTTTTTTCGGGATTTGGTTTAGGTACCATTCTTTTGCCCATATTTTCCTTGTTTTTCAGTCCGGAAATTGCCTTGGCAACAACAGCTCTTGTGCATTTAATTAATGGTTTATTTAAAGTCGCGTTAACATTCAAAAATATCAATTGGCCTGTTTTTATGAAATTTGGCAGCTTTGCATTTTTTGGATCAATGTTCGGAGCTTATCTCATTTATGCCTTGGGTGA
>DORI01000124.1:1332-2894 GCA_003512365.1 Crocinitomicaceae bacterium
GGATTTTTTGGAGGATTTTCTGGTCACCAAGGTGCTGTTCGTTCCGCATTTCTCTCCAATACACTGTTATCCAAATTTGAATTTGTTGCAACATCTGCACTGCTTGGAGTGATTATCGATTTAACAAGAATCTCCTCTTATTCTAAACAACTTGATTCGGAAATTCCAATTGAATTAGTGGCTACAGGTGCTGCTTTTGCTATTTTAGGAAGTGTACTTGGCAATCAATTACTTAAGAAAACAGAAATGCGGTTTATAAAGTGGGTAATTGGGTGTTTTCTTTTTACGGTAGGAATACTGATGCTCTTGGGATTACTTTAATTATCCTCAGGATTTCGAGGGAATTTAGATATAACTTTAAAATGTTTTCCTTGTTTTTCTAAACACATTTCCCAAAGTTTATCATTTTGGGTATCCATTATCATTTCCGTGGAAATATTATTTACGACCAACCAAGATGATTCTTTAATTTCTTCCTCTAATTGTCCTTCGGACCATCCCGAATATCCGATAAAGAATCGAACTTTATTTTTAGATTCTGGTTCAACGTCAAATAAATTTGTGAGTTGTTCAAAATCACCACCATAGTAAATTCCGTTGTACAAGCTTGTCGAACCATCAATTCTATTGCCAATTGAATGGATGAAAAAAAGATGTTCTTTATCAACCGGACCGCCAAGACTAATTCTAGCATTTATATCCGGAAATTGTTCGTCTAATTTATGAAGGTCAACATCTAGGTATTGATTTAATACAAAACCGAATGCACCTTCTATTCCGTAACCGCATAGTAAAACAACCGACCTGCCAAAATACCGATCGTCAAGAAAGGGGTCAGAAATTAATATACTTCCCGTTTTTACCTTTTCGTTGTTTTTAAAATTTAAATCAAAAGATTCCACATACAAAGTAAAAAAGAAATTATAAATAATACATTCCGTTTAGTCGAGTATTGTAACTTTGTTTTTCATGATTTATGGTGCTATTGATATTGGAACGAATGCCGCAAGGTTGTTGATCGGTGAAATTATTCAAGATCGAAAAAAATCATTTGTCAAGAAAATATCCTATACCCGAATTCCATTAAGACTAGGTGACGACGTTTTTGACACAGGTAAAATTTCAAAGCACAAATTAGAGGCGTTTGTTAAAACAATGAAAACTTTTGGATTAATTTCAGAAATTTTTGAAGTTTCTAAATTAAGGGCTGTTTCAACTTCTGCTATGCGTGAAGCCAAGAATGCAGAAAAAGTTATTCAAAAGATAAAAAAGGAAACAGGTATCGATCTTGAAATTATTTCGGGACAAGAGGAAGCTGAATTGATTTTTGGTGCTTTTGATTTATTGAATTTACCGGTGGATTTACCTTTTTTAGTTATTGATGTCGGTGGGGGAAGCACAGAAATTAGTGTATTTGAAAAAGGAAACCGAGTAGCTTCAAGATCTTTTGATGTTGGTACAATTCGAATGTTGAAGTCTAAAGTAAGTAAAAATGTATGGACGGAAATAAAACAATGGATTGAATTATATGTGGATCTCAGTGACGAACACCAAATTTTTGG
>DORI01000124.1:2926-7982 GCA_003512365.1 Crocinitomicaceae bacterium
TTACTTAGTGAACACGACGCAGATTCAATTTCATTAAAAGATATGCGAGATTTAAGTGATAAATTAACATTTCTTTCAATAGAAGAAAGAATGTCTGAATATAAATTAAAGCCAGATCGGGCGGATGTAATAGTTCCGGCATTGGAAATTTACACATATGTTTTAAATGAACTTTCGGCAGAAAAAATTAGTGTTCCAAAAATGGGACTATCTGATGGAATAATTTACGATTTTTACAAAAAAGAAATATACAACGAGCATGTCGGTTAAGGTATCTATTCCAAAAGGGACAAGAGATTTTTTACCAGAAGAGGTAAAGAAAAGAAATTATATTTTTTCCACTATTAGGGAAGTTTTTGAGTTGTTTGGTTTCGAACCTATTGAAACACCTTCTTNNTATGGAGAAGAAGGAGATCGTCTTATTTTTAGAATATTGAATTCCGGCGAAAAAATGAAAAAGGCAGATATCGAAGCATTGAATGCAGAAAACCTTCCTCGATTTGCAAATTCTCTTTCTGAAAAAGCCTTGAGATACGATTTAACCGTTCCTTTTGCTCGTTTTGTGGTTCAACATCAAAATGAGTTGTCATTTCCATTCAAGCGTTATCAAATTCAACCTGTTTGGAGGGCAGATCGACCTCAGCATGGCAGGTATCAAGAATTCTATCAATGTGATGCAGATGTAGTAGGTTCAGATTCATTAATTTGTGAGCTTGAATTGATTCAGCTATTTGATCAAGTTTTAACTCGATTGTCTCTTCCGGGTTTTACAATAAAGTTGAATAACCGTAAGGTTTTGAGCGGGATTGCTGAAGTTTGTGGTGAAAGAGAGAAGCTTGTTGACCTTGTTACTGCTATCGACAAATTGGACAAAATTGGAGAGGAGGGAGTGATTCAAGAATTAACATCCAAAGGTATTTCCACGAATGCGATTCAAAAAATAAGTCCTTTGTTTTCATTTTCAGGAAATAATCTTGACAAATTGTTTTTTTTAAAAGAATTTTTAAAATCTTCTGAAGTTGGATTACAGGGCGTGGAGGAATTAAACTTTTTAATTGACATTATTGAAAGATTTCCCTTATCTAGAGGTATTCTTGAGTTGGATATTACCTTGGCAAGAGGATTAAATTATTATACAGGAGCAATTCTTGAAGTAAAGGCCCATGATGTAAAAATGGGAAGTATTTGTGGAGGAGGTAGGTACGATGATCTCACCGGTTTATTTGGTTTGAAAGGTCTTTCTGGTGTTGGAATTTCCTTTGGGGCAGATCGCATATACGATGTTTTAACAGAGTTGAATTTATTTCCTACAGAGCTGGTAAATGAAAAAAAAATCCTATTTATAAATTTCGACGCATCGACATATTTTCATGTCGCGCCATTGATGAGTGCTTTGAGAGCACGTGGAATTGTTTGCGAATATTACCCTACTCAAGCTAAACTTCAAAAGCAATTCAAATATGCAAATGACAAAAACATCTCCTACGTTGTGATTATTGGAGAAGAAGAAATAAAAAATAATTGCGTAGCTTTGAAAAACATGGTTACGGGTGAGCAGCAAATTCTTAGCCATTCCGAATTGCTAAAATTATAAGATTAATGAAAGTTACGTTTCTGGTAATTACCACGTTTATTTTTTTCGCTTGTGCTGAAAAACCTACGCTTTGCGAATGCATGAAAAAATCAGTAGACATCAATAAGGAGCTTACTGCGTGCAAAAATGACGAGAAAAAAATTCGTGAAATCAATGAGCAAACAGAGACTAAAATGGAAGGTTGTAATGGTCTATTAGAGGGTCTTTCTGCATCAGAAAAGGATGAAATGTCTGAAGAGGCAAAGAATTGTGAATTTTATCCCGAATTCTTGCAATTGTTTGAAGTTCCGAACTCACCCCAACTAACGAACGNNGGTTCTACCAAATTTTAGAAACTTTTGTTTCTTTATTTCTCATTTTATCACCTTCTTGAATGTCAAAGGCTTTAAAAAACTCTGGGCAATTTTTTAGCGGACCGTTAACTCTATACATTCCGGGTGAATGAGGGTCAGTTGCGATCATCTTTTTTAATTCTTCATCTCGGTAACTTATTTTCCAAAGTTGAGCATAAGCAATAAAAAATCGCTGAGCTGGTGTAAATCCATTTACCTTTTGATTCTTTTTATATTCCTCCGTCATTGTATAAGCGTAATATGCCATTGTTAATCCACCTAAATCAGCAATATTTTCACCCATTGTTAATTCTGGATTCACACAATGTCCCTCAATTGGACAAAAAGTTGAAAAGGTTTCTCCAAGTATTTTAGTTCTTTCCTCAAAACTTTTTCTATCAGTATCCGACCACCAATTTCTAAAGGTGCCATCAGCAGCAAATTTTGAACCCATATCATCAAATCCATGAGTGAATTCGTGGCCAATGACCATCCCAATTCCACCGTAATTTACGGCATCCTCAGCTTTCTCGTTAAAAAATGGCGCTTGCATGATTCCGGCTGGAAAGGCAATTTCGTTATTGAGTGGACTGTAATAAGCATTTACCATGTGAGCAGGCATTCCCCATTTTTTCTTATCAACGGGTTTCCCATATTCAGCTAAATTCTTTTTAGTGGCATAAATGGAAATATTCTTAATGTTTTGCAGGTAGTCGGAGGGCGATATAGACAATTTTGAAAAGTCTTCCCATTGATCAGGAAAACCTAATTTTCTTCCAATAGAATTAAGTTTATTAAGGGCTTCAACTTTAGTATCTGATGTCATCCAATCCAACTTATTTATCCGTTCCCTAAACACAAAAAGTAGATTGTCGACCATAGAATTAACTTTATCTTTTGCTTCTTTTGAGAAATGTTTTTCTACAAATAACTTTCCTAAAATTTCTGAAAAATAGGAAGATGTGATTTCATCAATGGCTTGCTCATTTGCAGGTTTTTGGGCTTTTTTACCACTAAGTATTTTGCCATAAAATTCAAAATTTAAGTCTACAAACTTTTGGTCGAGGTGTTTGGAATAATTTCTAATTACTTTCCATTTTAAGTAAGCTCTCCAACTCTCTAAATTCTCATCTTCAATCATTTTAGCAAAATCTTGCATGAAAGCTGGATTACTCACAATAATAGAATCAGGGGTAGGGCTCTCTAAAATATTCAAATAATAACGTAAATCAAAAGGTTTAACAAGCTCAAGTACTTCATTGAAACTTTTCTTATTGTATGTTTTTTCTGGTTGTCGCATTTCAGCAGGAGAATACATCGCTTTTGCCATTCTTGTTTCGAATTTTACAACCAGCTGAGCTGCTGCATTGGCCTTTTCTTGTGGATAGCCAATTAATTCAAATGCCTTTGCGACATGAGCTTCGTATCCTTTGAGAATTTCCTTTTTATTTTCGTTTAAATAATATTCTTTATTCGGTAGTCCAATACCACCTTGTCCCATGTAGAAAACGTTTGAGTTGACATTTTTCATGTCTTGTCTTACTCCAAAATTGAAATTTGCGGAGACCCCTTCCGTATGATGCTTTGCAATGACCTCGACGAGAAAATCTTTTCTGTTGATCATGTCTATTCGTGAAAGTTCAGGTAAAATCCCTTTGTATTCCTTTTCGTTTCGGGTTTTCATGTCTAAGAAGGAGGTGTAATAATCTCCTAAGATTTGTTTATCACTTCCTTTAACTTGGTTGTTTTTTTGCGCTTCTTGAAGTATTGCGGTAAGTTTAGACTTGTTATTTTGATCTAATTCATTAAAACTTCCCCATTTAGATTCTGTATCTGGGATTTCATTAAACTTTACCCAAGAGCCATTGCAGAAGGTGAAAAAATCTTCTTTGGGACTCATTTTTAAATCCATATATCCAGGATCAATACTATACGATGTTGTTACGTTTGGGTCGAAGTTAACCTCTTTATAGCTTTTACAAGCGGCAAAAAGTAAGGTAAAGAGTGAAAAATAAATAAAAAAATTTCTCATAAGTGTCGTTTTATCATTTTAACATGTGGTATATCGTCTTCTAAATAACGGTTTGAGGTTGCTTCAAATCCATGTGAATTATAAAATCCCTCCAAATGTTCTTGTGCGGATAAAATTACAGTAACTTTTCCAAAAGTTTGTTCGATAAATGTAATACTTTCTTCCATCAGTAAATGTCCAAGTTTCATATTTCTGTAGGAAGGATCAGACACCACCCGACCTATGGCAGGTTCCAAAGAAGCTAATTCAGGTGGAAGTATTCTCGAAGTAGCAATAATTTTGTCATCGTCATTTTTTACTAGGAGATGAAAACAATGTTTATCTAAACCGTCGAGCTCTTGATAAGGACAATTTTGTTCAACAACAAAAACGGCTATTCGCAATTGAATCATGTCGTGAAATTCATTTAAACTAAAGTCCCGGTAATGCTTAATTTCTGTTTTCATGAAGTAATATCTAAAAAATCTTACCTGGGTTCAATATGTGATGTGGATCGAACACTTTTTTAATTTCTCGCATGAGTCGCATTTCAGTCTCTCCAAACACAATGTCAAGATATGGTTTTTGTACAAGTCCAATTCCATGCTCACCTGAAATTGTCCCTCCTAATTTTGCAACTTCTTCAAAAAGTTCTCGAATGGCAAAGGTTAATTCCTTTTGCCAAAACTCGTCTGACAAATTACCTTTTAAAATATTGACATGTAAATTACCATCACCTGCGTGGCCATAGCAGACAGATTGAAAACCGTATTTCGCTCCAATCCGTTTGATATGACCAAGCAATTCCGGAAGGTAATACCTCGGAACAACCGTATCTTCTTCTTTGTAAATCGATTGAGACTTCACAGCTTCACCAGCTTTTCTTCGCAAGCCCCAAAGTGTGTTTTTTTGTGCTTCAGAATCTGCAAACAGAATTTCATCTGTTTCAAAATTTTCAAGAACAGTCATGATTTTTTCACATTCAACCATCAATAGATCAGGATCAAATCCGTCTACCTCAATAAGCAAATGCGCCGCGTGATTTTCAGCTACTTGAATCGTTGACTCGCCTACGAAATCTTTCGTATAAAGTAAGGCGTCACGTTCCATGAATTCAAG
>DORI01000020.1 GCA_003512365.1 Crocinitomicaceae bacterium
CGAAAGGTGTTTTATAATTTATATAAATTTAGCCTTTTTTTAAATTGCAAGTATTGGTTTTGCCTACCTTATTACAAGCACCCTTTGCTGTATAATATTCTCGTCCTTAGCAGCTCTAACAAAATAAATAGAACTTCCTAATTCACTTAAATCTATGATATAACCTTGGTTCATTTTAACGTTTAAAGCGCTTTTCACAATGCGCCCGTTTAAATCCATAATTTCCAAAGAATACAAATCAGGTGAATCAAGCCAAATTTCAAAATGCCCTTGATTTGGATTGGGGAAAATCACCAATTCACTGGATTCATATTGTTCAGGGATTACAAGGTACTCAGAACTTTTGTGGATAGTATCATTGCATGCAATTGTAGTTGTGTTGATAGAATAGTTTCCAGGAAGGGTATATTCATGCATTATATTTTGATTGCCAGAGGCATACACGGTATCACTTGAATTATCTCCCCAATTAACAATTGTATAGTCGTAATAAGAGGAATAATTTGTCAATGAAAGTACGTTCTCACCAATGCCACTCATTACAATGGAATCTTTAGGGTGCTCAAAATATCCCAAGCAATTGGTGCGCATGAGCCAGCCGTCTTGGGTGTTGTTTGGAGAATCAGGAAAAACGAATCCGGATATTAAGAGGTCACCGTTTTCTAATTCCTTGATATCTGTGAGATAATTGTCATTATTCCTAAGTTTTAATATCCTTGTCCAAAGACTATCACCATTTTGATTCATTTTAAAAATCCTTGCGATAGGGTAATCTACAGGAGAATCATTCTCATAAGTAGTGCCCCCCATTACTATTGACCCATCCGATAGCTCAATGGAGTGCGATAAATCACTTTGAGCATGGGGAGTGACCAAGCGAAATAGTGATTTTTCCCAAATCAACTCCCCAACGCTATTTAATCGCATTATAAAAGATTCGTATTTGTTGGAAGCATACTCTCTACAACCGCTTACATGTATTTCATTATTCGAAATGGAAATTGCATTGCCACCATCGTAATAAGGTCCACCGAAGGTTTTTTCCCAAACAATATTTCCATCGTGGTCAACACAAATTAACCATAGATCAATCTCATTAAATAAATGATCTTTATTACCAGCTGAAATTAAAAAGTTATCGAGATGAGGCACAATTTTAATCGCTCCGTCATAAGTAGAATAATTAAAAGTTTTTTCCCAGAGTATATTTCCGTTTTGATCTATTTTTACCAACAAACCATCTCGATTCCCAAGGGTCGTTATTTTACTTCCAGTAATTAAAAAATTACCATCATTCGTGGGCAAAATACATTCGAATTCTGACCAATACAATTGCTCAAAATATACAGAGTCGAGGAGTATATTTCCATCTAACGTGAACTTCAAAAAATTGGAATATGCCTTATTGTTCTTATAATATGCTCCACATGAAAAAAGCATATTATTAATGATGTGAATATTATTAGCGATTCCACCATAAATATCAATGGTATCTCTGCCGTATCTAAAACTTCGAATTGTGTCACCATTTTGATTATTGATAAAAGTGTAAGTGTTAGACCGTTTACCATTTGCATCACGTAAAAATCCGGTAAGTATTGACGTATCTTGATTTAAAATAAAGAGGTCTTCATTTGCATTAATTGAATTTTCAATATCAATGGTTTTATTATAATAATTTGACTGTGCTTGTGAAAAAGCACTAACCCAGATATAGAGCAGTAATATACAATTTTTAAGCATTTATTTTGAAACTATTATTCGTTCGGTCAATCTAATCTCAGTTTCATCAATAAGGGTTTTAATCTTCAAAAGGTAAATCCCATGATCCAAATCAGACAAATCAATAGTTACTGAGCTGGTTGCTGATTGACTTTCGTAGAGTAATCGTCCCTCCAAATTGAAAACCAAAATTGAATTAATTACTGCTGTACTTTCGGAGATAATTAAATCAAATACCCCTGTAGAAGGATTGGGATAAACACTCATAGAAACGGATTCTTCCGGCAAAGGAACCCATTTCTCTTGTTGAATTGGCTGCGTAATTATTTTTGTCCCATCGAAATCGTAGGCATCAACATAGGGATGATTTTTATTTATAAAGTGTATAATGGAGGAAGCATAACCGGACATGGAATTTCGTTGATCAACTGTGTTTTTTATTTCCTGAAGTTCAGAGGGTGTCAGGCTAAAAAAACCACCGGCACTGTTTGAAATCGGTAATAGCAATGAATAAAAATCATAAAATGCCTGAAGTTCATTTGCTTCCTCGAGCTTACTTGCTTGAATGGTTGAAATATAAGTTAAAATTTCTGACAAGTAATTCTGAGCGGAACTTTGATCCATTTGAATTAGAATAGGAACCATTAATTTCTTCTCTTCTATACTTAAACGCTCTGTAAGGGCGAATGAAACACTATCTAGATAATTTGAATCCAGATATACTTTTAATAAATCATTCGATGCCAAACGCAATTCATTTTCGTAGTGATGAATCAATTTGTCTAATCGATCTAAAGGACTTTCTCCGCAGGCAATGGCCATCAATTGGTTCTTAACAGCATTTGACATAGTTGAATTGACAATTCCATTGCAGACCTCAGGTTTAAAAGCAGCATTATCCTCTAGAATTTGTTTTTTAATGACACTGGGCATATTTTTATTGATAACGGCTAACTGATTTTGTTGACTTAAATAGGGTTCGATGCTGTCAAGTTGTGATTTTAAATTATTAGCGTCTATGCTATTAGCGATTAATTGTTGAATCTCAAGGGAGTTGCCACCATCTACCTTATTTTGGAGAAAGGTTATTTGACTTTTATCTTCCTCGATTTTAACTAGTTTATCAACACTGCTTCCAATGGTTGTAATTGTCGATGGACATGCTTCACCTCTAATATATATAGGGGTGTTCTCGCAAGGAACGCCAAGAATAATTCCATTAATACAACTTGTATCAAACCCAACATCTGCTTGTGGATAAGAGTTATATTCGAAAGAAGTAGAACTTGTATTACGCAACTGATTAAAAGATGTATTGTTACAAATCCCATAAAATTCATTTGCTTGAGGTAATGTTGCTGGAACATATTGAAGACCAATACCACAATCTCCTTGCACCGCCAACACCCCATTTGCCATATGAATATCAGCAAAACTTACTGAGGTTTGTTTATAAAAACGGTTACAATCAATCTCCAAAGTTGTATTGGATCCTGCCACTTGGGTTCCAATGGATAAGTTTAAATAATCATTACGATAATTTGACACTCCACCACCACCGACATCGCTATTATTCATGAAAACGCCAATACTACGGCCTGTTGTGTTGTATAAGCCATAAAAAACATTGCCCTCAATTTTAATTGCAGAAGCGGCGGTGGCATAAATTCCAAAACCATATTTTGTTTCACCTGGAATGGCTGAAAATGGCACATTAAAGGTTGATCTTATTATTTCCCCAAATTGTGCTCCTTCAATTCTAATCCCGTATAAATTATTCGTAAAAAGTGCATTATCTACTGTGAATGAAGCGCCATTTACTCCCGATGTCGATATGCCAGTGTACAAGTTATGAAATTCATTTTTTATTTGATTGACCAAAAGACATCCAGAAGCAGATATAATTGGGGTATTACAACCGGGATTTATTGTGAAAGCAGCATCTATGGCGACGATTCCTATACCTCTGTCTATTTCAGATACATTAAGTCTTAAGTTTTCAAATTTATTTCCGAGAATACTAATATTTCTGGTATTCCACATGGTGATTTGCGCATATGGGTTAATAAAACTTCCTCCATCGCCGAAATTATTATCGGTAGTAAACGTACAATTGGAAATACCTCCTAAATCGTTTGTCGGATTTCCTTGAATATTTACGGGTAGGTATTTCATAAACTCAAAGGACCTGTAGTTATTAGTAAATTGACAATTCATTGCTCTAACAATTCCGCCTCCAGTTCTGCTCCAATTTATCGATAAATCAGCGTTTCTCCCAACAGTTGAAACGGGATACAAACAGGCGCTAGGCGGCTAACACGAATGTACGTTTGCCGCTTGCGCTTGTTTGTGGTTATGAACAGTAATAATCAATTATTGCTTCACAATTCTTGAGATAAAAACTTCTTCTCCAACTGTAAACTTAATAATATAGAAACCATTTTGAAGTTTTGAAGAGTTTATTTCCAAATCTCGATTTAATTCAAGATAAGTGTAATTATTTAGTATTATTCCTTTGCCATTCAAATCAGTAATTTCAACCAACACTCTTTCTGTATTTTCATATTCATTTAGAGTCTCAATCGAAATACTGAATAAATCGGTAAATGGATTCGGATAAATTTTAAATATTGATTCTGAAAGTGAAGATTGAATATCCGATTGAAGCGATGTTTCAAATTCCTCTTTTGAAATATCAACTCGGAAACCTTCATTTTCATAATATTCAACAACTGATTCTACGGCTTTTGCTTGTGTTTCTCCAGCCTTGCAAATGTTTTCTATAATTAACAATGCCCTACATCCTTCTATTGCATCGAAACCAGGAAGAACAATTATCTCATCTTCTGCCCTGAATGCTCCTTTTCCCGGTGATTGAATATTAACATCCTGAAGAGTCAATGTGCCTTTTGCCTCTTGGACAATATCGTTAATCGTTATTCCGAGAAAAATGTTAAATGGGATATTCTGAAAAGCGATTGTCCTATCAAACGGTACCAAACGCTGTTGAAGATCAGAAGTTTGATCTATAACTCCATACATCCTTTCTTTTTGACCATCCGTAAAAGTTGTTCTACAATTCAAGTTTTCAGCATACATCATGAAATTATTTTCCAATACGGACACGTTATAACTCACACTACATGGATATTGACACGCTGTTGTTAAATATTTACAAGAATAAGTTGCAGCTGGAGTGTCTTCTACAAGATCTCCACAAGTTGAAGAATTTGAGCCATCAGGATTTTCAATACAAATAGATTCTTCAAATGCATGATATAAGCCCATAATATGTCCCATTTCATGGGGAAATGTAGACTGTTGGAACTTTACATTCTGAATGATAATCCCATTTCCGGGTATAGTATTCACCCTTCCGTTAAAAGCGTATTGTGAGGTAGATTCATGAATGATATACACATCAATCCCGTCGGAATGAGCATTAATTTGAAACAATTCTGAAGATTCTTGATCAGCAGCTGCTACACTGAAAAAGTCAAAATTATAAAAATCATTGTCATCAATATAATCAGTACCAGACCACACAAAACAAATATTACTCGAAATAAAAGAAGAATTCAAAAAATTGTGTGCATTTGCAATTGATGTATAATCAGTTGATGGCTTTTTACCATTATTTTTTCGAATGATATGATAATACACCTTAAAAGTGTAACTCGTAAAAGTTGTTTTTTGATTGTTTACAAAAATGGGAGGACTAGGAAATAAGACATCGCATTCTTTTTGCGAAAATGCATTTGTGTTTACGAAAATCACAAATAGCATAAGTTTTAAGATTTTTTTCATAGTTAAAAGTTGAATTTAAATGAAATTGAAAAATATGAACTCTTATTTATCTGACTTGGATATGGACTAAATGGTTTAGGTATATGCATTAACGTCGGTGCTATATATTTCAAATAAGTATTTGCGTTAATTCCTAATTCATATTTGCTAAAAAAAACATATGAAATACCTAATCTACCGTAAATATTAAACTTGGTTTCGTATTCCATTCGACTTGGATTCTTCCAAAATGAATTATGCTGCAATGTTTGTTGATCTATTTCCCCATAAAATGAATTTTTGCCTCCTATCAAAAAAGTTGGAGCTATGTCTATATTCACGTTTATGTTTTTAACAGGGCAAAAATCCACGAAACGATAGGATAGTATAACTTGCAAATAATACAAATGAAGATTATCACGTCTTGCCACTTCATCAGTAGGTCCGATGGGTTCCAAGCCTTGTTTTACCAACTGAATGCGATTGATTCCCAAACCAATACCAAAATTTTTAAAGAATCTATTGTAACTCAAATCAGTAGAGCCCAAATCAAAATAGATTCTACTATCCCCGAAATTGAATAAACTTTGGTTAAATTGTATGCTGTTTTTCAACGATTTAGTTGATTGAGCAACAATATTAAAACACATGCAAATCAAAAATAATATAAAAGTAATATTCTTCATAAATGACGTATTAACCTATGGGTTCAATTACTTTTATTGTTCTTTGATCAATTCAATTTCTGCTTGCATTTTCTCGATTAATTTTTGCTGCTCAATTAGATATAAAGTTAATTCCTCAACTTTCTCCATCATGATTCTATTCGTCTCACCCAAATCAATTCCTTCGGTTTGAACTTCGGATGCAATAGGAACATTTGGTAAGTGCCCATTTTGAAGGATATAGGCTTCCAATTGATTCAATGGTAATAACTGATAAGTTGGTTTGAATACATAATCTGGCCATGCAGCATCAAGATTAACGCGAATTTGGCGGGCATAAATGTTTCCATTGTTGTTTATCTGGAATAACTTTCTATTTTGGTTTTCAATAAGGAATGCAACAGAAGAGTTTGTATTTGGAAGATTTGTTTTTAAGTGGAAAAAACCTACTTGATTTGCCGTATTTGGGTCTACATTGATCCCAATTTTCTGTGTTTGCAGATTCAATGATTGTAGATAGTTTGTATTTAATAAACCAGAAGAATTAAGATTGAATAAATTATTTGTCCCTGATAAAATAGACATCAATGAATAAGCAGTTGCTGGTGAAGAGTTGATTTTCAGACTTAAATAATCAGTTGCTGTTATTGGATTGGAAAATCCTAGTGCAAGTCTTGTCGAATAAGTCGTTCCAGAAACATCCAAAGCAACTCTTGGATTCCATCTATTGATTCCTACTTTTGCATCATAGCAATGCCCCGTATAAATACTATGGTTAGGATTGTCATATGTCCAATATGTTCCAGTGTAAACAGGGTTTCCTGACATATCTACTAAACATGGTGGAATTTCTAACGGGCTAGCAGTAGGCAAACTTTTGGGAGTTGAAACCACTGTTCCGTCAGACTTTATCATTAAAGTACTAAAAATATCATTCGGACCTGTTTCTGATATATTTGGTAAAATCAAATTACCGTCGACTTTTAAATCATTACCTAATCTCGTGTTTCCAATAACACTTACAGAATCAACAGTAAGTGTTGAGTCAATCCTAGCTGTACCGTTTACCTGTAATTTATCGGTTGGAGTTGTAGTTCCAATTCCTACATTACCGTTTGTCGGTAATACATTTGATTGAGCATTTACATTAGTTAATTGTAAAAATGCTCCGATAAATAAAATTTTTTTAATCATGTTTTCTTAAGTTATAAATAGTTTAACGATTTAGTTCTGGTTGAAGTTAATGTTTTTTTAGGTGTTCAGCCTCATCATTGTCTCTTGAACGAAATATCATAAAAGGGTCAAATAATTCTCCACCAAATCTACCCAGACAATTAAAGCCACTTTTTCAGTCCGTTTACTTAATTTATTTTGAATAGCTATAAATGTGACACTTGAAACCAAATGAAAAAAGCATTTTGATGTTTTTGTGAGTGTTTTATTCACTTTCATTTTTAGCATTTCTACTGAAAATAAATAGTATAAATACTATTTTTTAAGGTGGTATTTAAAACGCAGTAACTAGATTTCGTATGCGTTAGCGTTTGCGCAACCCCATGCAACTAAATTTATGCATGATCCAGATTCTTACATTTGACAAACTTTTAAATTTTGAACGATGGCATTTAATGGAGATGAGGGGTCCGTAGTTACCCTCGCAGAAGCTTCCTGTTGGACAGCAAACTACAGAAGAACCATTCCCACAGGTGAGATCATTTCTCAGTTCGTTGGGAGAAACAAGCTAATGGAAATCTTGAATCAAGACGAGTGCATAGGCGTAAGAATTTACTACGGCGTGGGTGATGACGGGAAAAAGAACTTAATTTTAGTGGGTGCTAAAGCCGATGAAAATGACATGGAACAGGGCGTTATTGTTGAAAGGGTTATTCCATGTCCACCAAAATGCCCTAGAAAAAACCCGTTAAACAGTTGATGATAGATTTAATCATTGAATTATTCACTTATGCGTCAATTTTAAGTTATCTGTTACCGGTAATTGCCGCTACAAAGTACAGGAGTGGGCTTGTTAAAGTAAGCAGGCCCATTTTTGTGTTGGTTTTTTCAGATTTTCTTTTTGTCCTTCTTGAAATTGTGTTTGCTTTTTGGATAAGTAATTCAAATCCAATTCAACACGTTTCTGTTTTTATTTCAACAATTATTATATTTAGTTATTACTATTCTATAAAATTCCATAGAACTGTTCTCCTAATTCTATTTACTTTGGCATGCTTCTTTTTTGTTTATGAAACATTTATTTCCAATCGGATAATGGATAATAACACATTAATGTCTGTCTTTTCCAATGTGTCGATCAGTTTAATTTCTTTTATTCATCTTTTCCAATTATTCAGGTATGATGATAAGAATGTTTTGGAGTTTAAATTTCTATTTTACGTATCAACCGCCTTTTTCATTTTTAATTCATCCTCATTTTATGTAAATTTATTTGATTCGCACATTAGAACCAACGTGGGGTATTTACTTGCGATTATTTATCCTGTTTTCTCTATTCTACTTGTTGTACAAAATGTTTTTATATCCAAAGCAATATGGACATTAAAGAGAGTTTGATCCTAATTTTATCGGGGATTTTCTTTACGTTCACCCTCTCAGTTGGGATTGTATTTATTTTGATATTTTTTAAGAAAAAGACAACCTATTTGCAGTCAATTTATGAAATTGAACTCAAAAACAAGGAGTTGGAAATGATGAACGCAGTTGTGCAGGCCCAAGAAACCGAACGCACGAACATTGCGAGAAATTTACACGATGAGGTAGGGGCAATTTTGGCCATGGCGCAAAGAAATTTAAGTGCATCGCTTGATAGCATGACAGGAGACGACGTGTTGCGCGAAGACATTGAATTCACCTTGGATGTCCTTGATCAATCCGTGGATAAAATACGCGCGATTTCTCACGGCATGTTACCACACTTTTTGCTGAAATTCGGGCTTTTAAAAGCGCTTCAACGCTTGATAGATCAAACGGCAAAATCCCTCGGGAATCCCTGTTCGTATAGCGCTACGGTTTCAGCCGATATATTGTTGGAACAGCGCCAAGAAATTCATTTTTATTGCATTACAACGGAACTCATGAACAACCTGATGAAACATGCGCGCCCGCAATTCATCAACCTAAAACTAGACACCAAGGAAAACTGCTTGAATTTGCATATTCACCACGATGGGGTGGCAATTAATCAGGCAGATTACGAATATTTATTGCATCACGGCAATGGGATGGGATTGGAATCCATTGCACACCGCTTACGCATCATC
>DORI01000092.1 GCA_003512365.1 Crocinitomicaceae bacterium
CCCATTTTTGAACGCACAGCCCTATATTCCGGAAGAATTCTTCCGGCTTGACGCATTAGCCATACAGGATAACGGTCTAATTTCTCCCCTCTATGGGCGCGCAGATATAAATCATTTTTCAAAGACATGGACACAAATATAAGGAATGATCATGTAAAGTATGAATCTACATTACATAGAATCTACCATTGGATTTCTTTTTTTCCTAGCATTCGCAAAAACTCGTTCGTTTTTGAAAAATGTTTACACCCAAAAAAACCTCTATGACTCGATAAAGGTGATGGGTGCACACTCGTAAGCACTAGGTGTTTTCTTTTATCAATAAAATCAGCTTTTGCGATCGCTTTAGATCCCCAAAATATGAATACGATTCCCTCCTTCCTTTCATTTAATTTACGAATTACCTCATCGGTAAACAATTCCCAACCTATTCCTTTGTGACTATCTGGTTTTCCTTCCTCCACTGTCAAAACGCTATTCAAAAGAAAAACTCCTTGTTTCGCCCAACGAACTAAATTTCCATTTTCGGGAATTGCAGAACCGCAATCATTCGCAATTTCTTTAAAAATATTGAGTAGGCTTTTCGGAAATGGTCTTACATCGGTTTCAACTGAAAAACACAATCCATGGGCGTGACCTTTGGTTGGATATGGATCTTGACCAAGGATTACGACATTAACTTGTTCAAATGGACACGCTTCAAATGCCGCAAAAATCTCGTTACCTTTTGGGAAAATTCTATTCGGAAATTCTTGATAAAGAAGTTTTACTCTTTGAACCAATTCTTGGAATGATTTTTTTTCAAATTCCTCCTTCAAAACATTTTTCCAAGAATCATCTATTTTAACATTCATTTTAATCAGCCATATTAATTAAAGCTGTCCATAAAGTTATTCTACCTTGATCCATTCGTGGCCAAATTGGCCTAATCGTTCCGTTATGTGCCGCAATTCCGAGGTAGTCACCAAAAAACTTTGACCCGTGGGGTTGGAAAGGACTTGTTGAGATCGTAGTTTCGTTGAAAGTTATCCCTCCATCTTTACTTACCGTCCAAATTACATCTGTTTTTAAAGATCCTGGCTCGTATTTACTTCTATCGTAATATACAAAATGTAAATCGCCATTCGATTGATCTACCGTTAAACAGGTAAGAAATTGATGCGTCTCTCGAGTTTCCTTATTCACTTGAATAGGACCTTGCCAATGCTCTCCATTATCCGTTGAAAACAATAGAAAAATGTCCGTGTCGTTTTCTCCATTTCCTTGATCAGCCCAATTCAGGTAAAGCGTACCATTTCGAGTACCTCCCGATTGATCGGAAACCAAAAACGGAAGACCATTCGCACGGTAAAAACCTGGAACTATTATATCCCAACCTCCAGGATGATCGATAATTTTCCGTTCTTCCGGAAGCCAAGTTTTTCCTTCATCTAAAGAGCGTTGCATCATCAATCCTCTAGGACCTGTCCATGTAACAACGAGCGCATTGTCTTTTCCAATTGCTGGAACTGCTCCTTCAACGGTGTTGTCCCCATCCAAACAATCACCACCGTACTTAGATATTCTCTTAGGTGTAGACCACGTAAGCCCTTGATCCGTAGATTTTGAAAACATAATAAATGAACTGTCTTTTGGATTGGAAGAGTCGTATGCATCAAATTGAGTCCAAGTCATAAACAAATGATTGGTTTCAGGATGAATTGTAATCCAATGTTTATCTTGAACTTTTGAGCCATTTGGCGATGGAAAAGATCCTTTTGAAAAAGTCCCATCGATCTTATCCGAAAATTGACAAACAATTCGATCTAAATGTGAAGTTTTTTTATAGCTGGCTAAATGGAAATAATAAATACGTCCCTTGCTGTCGATTTTCATTACAGGGTCTCCAAAAACACCGAACTTACTTTTCAATTGTTTACTTTTCCAAGACTTTCCTCCATCGGTAGAATAGTGATACCCGTCAAGAATAGAGCCCGCCACCAAACGCTCAGGATTCAATTCATCAATAGCAATTGAGGGCTCACAACCTGAATACCTGTAATTTGACTTTGCCAAAGGAATTCTTACATTCTCATAAGACTCTTGAGCGCCTATTTTTTGATTTAAGAAAATAAAATGACTAACGAAGCCAATAATTATATAGTGACGCATTTGAAGAGGTTGAATTAGCACTAAAATGAAACTGAGGTTTTACATATAGGGAATTATTGATCGATATGGAGAATAATTTCTGATCTCTTGACACCAACAATTCGGCTTTTTCCAGAGCTCCCATTTCTGAAATAATATCTTCTAAAAAATATTGGTCAGCTCTATACCCATTGCAACCTAAAATTTCGTCACCAACAGATAACCCACATAGCTCCGCAGCTGAATTAGCACGAACTGATTTTACAGTAACATTTCCATCACTTGTTGTAAAGGTGGCTCCAAAAGAATAGGTTTCAGTGGTGGCATCCTTTACGGTAACACCAACTTTATCAAAAATACTGGCATAAGGAATAATCTCAGTTCCGTTAATATACTTTTCAAAAAAACTTGTCAAGTCTCTACCTGTGAATTGCTCCAAGGTCAATTTCAATTCATTTTCAGTAAACCCACGTTTTTCTTGTACAAAGTAGACCATGTATAGGTATTGCAAGGCATGATCTAAACACTGCTTACCTTTAGAATGCTCAATAATCATTGCGTCAAAAACCGCGGCAAGCAGGGCTCCTCTAGAATAATACGTCATGGTGGTATTGGCACNNATCAAAAATACGTATTTTTGATAGCATCGTTTCTTTTGAGTAAAATCCTGCTCTGCGCATAATAAGTTCATCGTAATAAGAAGTAAAACCCTCCATAACCCAAAGTAAACTGGTGTAATTTTCCTCACCATAATTAAACGGCCCTAATTCAATTGGACGAATTCGTTTTACATTCCATAAATGAAAATATTCATGGGCTACCAAATTCAAAAATCCATAATAGTCATTTCCATATTGCCAACGATTTACACTTAATACGGTGGAATTTGTATGTTCTAAACCTCCTTGGCCATCAGAAACATTATGAATGATAAATACATATTCTTTATTTGGATTGAATCCAAAAACATCGGTGCATTTTTGAACCACTTTAGCCATGTCTACTTTAAGTTTTTCAATTGAATAATTACCTTCCCCGTATATCGCAACGATATGCTTGATTCCGGCAGATTCAAAAGAAAATTCCTCTTGATTGCCTATTTCGATAGGGCAATCTACCAATTGATCGTAATGTTGAAATTCATAGGATTTTTGACCATCAGAGGCTTTAGAAATGTTAGTAGATTCCAAGGCTGTTGAAATCTTCTTAAATGAACTATGGGGATATATTTTCAAGCTGCCCTTATTATTCATCAATTCCTCCACGTACATGAATACCCCAGATCCACTTACAAATCCATGGGTCAGGTCGAGAAAAGAGGTACGAACCGAAAGTTCAAACGCATAAACATCATATTTAATTTTTACAAATGAAGCATTGTTTGAATGTATGGTCCATTCATTCTTTTTCTTCTTTTCAACGCGGATTTCTTTTCCTTTTGAATCAAAAGCTTTTACTAGGTTAATATTTTTTGAAAACTCCCTAACTAAGTATGAACCCGGAGCCCATACAGGTAATTTAACATCAAAAGAAGTTTTTTTCAAATCTTCCACATCCATTTCTACTTGAAAATAATGGTTTTGTGGTTGTATCATTCTAAGATGATAGTTGACTTTTTGAGAAAAAACGCCACTTATAGATAGCAGCAAAATTATTAGAATTAAATGTCTCATTTTACCTTTATTTTTTCGGCCACAGATTTAGCGATAGTAACTAATTCACTCACTTCATTGCTTCCGTATGCAAGAGCTACAGCCATCCTTCGATAGGGTCTAGCACTAGGCTTACCGAATATTTTAAAATCGGTATTTGGAACCTGGGCAGCCTCGATCACTCCAACATAGCTTGGAAACACCGACGACTCATGATGTGCGAGCACTACGGCACTAGCTCCGTTGCGTTCTAAGTTAATAGCAGCTATNNCCAAGAATAGCGCGAGCATGAAGTTCGAATTCAGAAAAATTCTGCGTTCCTGCCAAAGTAACCATTCCTGTATCATGCGGTCGAGGAGATAATTCAGAAAAATAAGCCCCTTCTCGTGTTATAAAGAATTCAACTCCCCAAATTCCATTTCCTCCCAAAGCGCTCGTTACCTTTCTTGCCATTTCTTGTGCCTCCTTCAAATGTTCTGGATCCATTGGCATCGGCTGCCAACTTTCTTGATAATCTCCCCGCTCTTGACGATGACCTATTGGTGGACAAAACAATGTCATTCCATTCGCTTGCGTCACCGTAAGTAATGTAATCTCGTAATCAAAATCAATAAATCCTTCCACAATGACTTCTCTCAAATCTCCTCTTGAACCTTCCATCGCATATTGCCATGCCTTTTCTATATCTGATTCCGTTTTGATGACGCTTTGTCCTTTACCGGAACTCGACATTAAAGGTTTTACCACGCAAGGTATGCCAGTGAATTCAATCCCTTTTTTCAATTCCTCAAATGTTGTCGCGTACCTGTAAGGGGCAGTTCGAACTCCGAGTTCAATAGCAGCCAAATCCCTAATTGCCTTGCGATTCATCGTGAAATTTGCAGCTTTGGCACTTGGCACAACTTGAATCCCAGCTTGCTCATACGCATAAAACTGCTCGGTTCTAATGGCTTCTATTTCAGGTACTATAATATCCGGCGAGTGTTTATCTACCACAGCATCCAAAGCATGAGCATCTAACATGTTGATCACCTCGAATTCGTGCGCCACTTGCATGGCAGGAGCACCTTCGTAACTATCTACGGCCACCACATATTGTCCTAATCTTTGGCAAGCGATAACAAACTCTTTTCCTAATTCGCCTGAACCAAGAAGTAAAATTTTCTTCCTCATAAAACAAATATAGCGATTCAGACAAAGAAGAAAGGTGCAAGTTTGGAATAAAAATATCATCTTTACCAAAAAGGAAATAATTCTCTTAACTTTGGGTTAATGTTTAGTTTAAATTTGGAAAACATTCTTGCTACTTTGGAACCAATATCGTTGGCAGAAATGGATAGGGTAAAATTGATGAATAGAACGGACACTAAATTCGCCTTTCATCATGATAAACTGGCCTCTTTTTTATCTGAAATGAATTCTCACTATCAAATTTTGACGATTAACGGCACCAGTACGCCTCATTACGAAAGTTTATATTTTGACGATCACCAGTTTAGATTTTTCAAGGATCACCACAATGGAAAAGGAGATCGATTTAAGGTGAGAATTCGAAAATATGTTGAATCAAATTTATTTTTTTTAGAGATCAAACATAAATTCAAGGGACGAACGGATAAAAAAAGAATTGAAACGCTTGATTTTCACAGCAATTTTGATTCTGGTCAGAAAGAATTTATTTTAAAACAAATGAAAGAAGATGTTAATCTTCAACCAACTATGTGGAATTCCTTTCAACGAATAACATTGGTTCACAAAACCTTAAACGAGAGACTAACATTAGATTTTAACATTGAGTTTCATTTTGACAATATTGAAAAAAAATTTCCCCATCTAATAATTGCGGAATTAAAACAAGAAGGATTGAATCGAAATTCTCCTTTTTACGTACTCATGAAAGCACAACGAATTCGCCCTTACAGATTGAGCAAATATTGCCTTGGATCTATTGAGCTATACGGCGAGGAAAAACTTAAATTTAACCGATTCAAAAAGAAGTTACTTTTTTTGAATAAAATTGAAAACAATGAACACTAATTTAATTCTATTTTTTGAAAATCTTGATGTTACTTGGTTTAACGATGATATTTACATGCTAATCCTGAGGATGTCCGTCAACTTATTCTTTTTAACTATTATAATTCGTTACCTATATTACCCTAAAACCAAAAGAAAGGATTATTTATTCACCTATTACCTTATAGGAATGATAACTTTTTTTCTTTGTTTCGGTTTGAAAAAGTTGGACATAGATACGGGAATGGGACTTGGTTTATTTGCCATATTTGGAATTATTCGTTACCGAACAGATGCCATCGAAATTAAAGAAATGACCTATTTATTTTTGGTCATTGGGTTGAGTGTGGTCAATGCGCTTCTCACCACCGAAATAGCACAAGGAACTTTTCAGATCAATTTAATCGAATTGGGGATCATCAATGTGAGCGTGATACT
>DORI01000191.1 GCA_003512365.1 Crocinitomicaceae bacterium
ATGTAGAATGAAATCTAATTTTCCAGGAACATGTATAAACTTCGATACATCGTGGAGGTAAAATTCAAAATTTTCTAAACCGAATAAATGCTCGATATTTTTTAGTCTACCTGTAATCAGATTATCCATTCCGATTACATGGTAACCATCGCGAATAAAACGATCACACAAATGTGAACCTAGAAATCCTGCAGCACCCGTGATAAGAATTTTTTTCATGATTGTTGAATTAAATTTCGGCCAATACTCGCATAGTAAAACCCACGCATTGTCATTTCGTCCATTTCGTAAAGATTTCTTCCGTCAAAGATGACGTGATCCTTCATAAGGTTTTTCATTTTATTGAAATCTGGGTTTCTAAAAATTCCCCATTCCGTACAAATCAAAAGAGCATCGGCATTTTCGAGAACTTCGTATTCATTCGCTGCGTAGCTAATTTTATCTCCGACAAGGCGCTTTACATTTTCCATAGCTTCAGGGTCATATGCCACAACTTCGGCTCCTGCCTTAGTAAGCTCATCAATCATNNATCGCAATTTTTTTTCCTGTTAAATCTCCTCGAAAGAAATTATTGATTTTCGGAAACAATACAGTTTTTTGTTTCTCATTTACCCGCATAACAGCGTCTAATATTTCAAAATCGAAATGCTTCTCTTTTCCGGATTTTACCAATGCCTGTACATCTTTAGGAAAACAAGACCCACCGTATCCGATGCCAGGAAAAAGAAAACGTTTCCCAATTCGAGAATCCGATCCAATACCAATTCTTACTTTGTCAACATCAGCCCCTACAAGTTCGCAAAAGTTCGCGATTTCGTTCATAAAGGTGATTTTTGTTGCTAGGAAAGAATTAGCAGCATATTTGGTGAGTTCAGCAGACTTCTCGTCCATGAAATAAATAGGATTTCCTTGACGAACAAAAGGTTTATAAAGCGTTTCCATTACTTTTTTTGCTCGCTCATCAGATGTCCCAATCACAACCCTATCTGGCTTTAAAAAGTCACCCACAGCGAATCCTTCTCTTAAAAATTCTGGATTAGAAACAACAGCAAAGTCAGTGGTAGCGTTTTTCGCAATGGCTTGATGCACTTTTTCAGCCGTTCCTACGGGCACTGTACTCTTGTCGACAATCACCTTGTATTCTTTCATGATTTTCCCCAACTGATCTGCCACCCCTAGGATGTATGACAAGTCGGCGCTGCCATCTTCCCCGGGAGGAGTCGGCAAGGCTAGAAAAATGATTTCTGCGTCAGAGATCCCTTCTTCCAAAGAAGTTGTAAAAGACAAGCGATTGGCTTTGACATTTCGATGAAAAAGGGTGTCCAATTCAGGTTCATAAATTGGAACCATTCCGTTTCTCATTTTTTCAACTTTGTTTGCATCAATATCTATACAAACTACCTGGTTACCCGTTTCTGCGAAACATGTTCCAGTAACAAGTCCGACATATCCAGTTCCAACAACGGCGATTTTATTCATTTGAGTGTGCAGTATTGATTGATTTTTTACTTTCCAATATATTCTTCAACAGTTTTGGTAATGTACTCCAACTGATCTTCTTGCATTTCGGTATGAATAGGCAGAGAAATTACACGTTCTGTTAACCAATCTGTCACAGGTAAATTGAGGTTTCCCGAGCCAAAAGAGGCAAACATTTTCTGACGGTGAGCGGGAACAGGATAATAAATCATACTTGGAATATCTCTTGAAGCCAAATATTCATTAAGTCCATCTCTGTTTGGACCATCCAAAATTAAGGTGTATTGATGAAAAACATGTTTTGAGTCGTGTGAGCGAAACGGGATTTGCACCCCTTTCATTGGACCAAAAAAGGCATCATAATAGGCCGCAACTTCGCGACGGGCGTCAATATAGTTTTCTATTTGACGGAGCTTTATTCTTAACACAGCAGCTTGAACGCTGTCTAGTCTTGAATTACACCCGACAACATCGTGGTAATATTTCTTACTTTGACCATGGTTTGCAATCATTTTTATTTTGGTTGCAAGTTCGTCGTTGTTAGTATACAGCGCGCCACCATCGCCATAGCAACCTAAGTTTTTCGATGGGAAAAATGATGTACAACCGATATCGCCAATAGTTCCAGTTTTTACAACCGTTCCATCAGTCAAATGATAATTAGATCCTATGGCTTGGGCATTATCCTCCACGACAAATAACTGGTGTTTTATGGCAATTTCCATGATAGCATTCANNACAACCCCGCCATACTCCTTATCAAGTATCATAACAGGAGAACCTGGTTTAATCAATTTTACATCTTCCATTATTGTATTTTCGGATATATCATCCAATACAACCTTAAAAGCACGAATTGCTTTTGAAATACCCTGCTTTTGTTTTTGGGGTAATTGCTTTTTCTATTTCGTTTTCATCGATACAAAAAGTGTCTTTATTTACTTCCACGAAAACTGGCTTCAGTCCAAGTAAGGCAATCACTTCCGTAGTAGCAATGTAGGTGAAAGATGGTGTAATAACTTCATCTCCAGGTAGAAGACCTAATGCCATCATAGCAATTTGTAAGGCATCGGTACCATTAGCACAAGGAATTACATGTTTTACGTGGAGATACTGTTCGAGGTCTTCCTTAAATCCTGTTACTTCTGGACCATTGATAAAATGCGCATTTTGAATGACATTTAGGATCGCTTCATCGATTGCTGGTTTAATCTTTTCGTATTGACTAACCAAATCCACCATTTGGATTTTCTTCATTGACATACAATTAGGTGGCAAAGTTAAGGAAATTAAGCCCTTTTACCCAATTTTTATTCGTCAATTCCCTTGAAATTTTCATTTAAATTTAGGTTATCTTTCAATATTATTTCTTTCGGTTAACTTTGTACCAATGAGATGGCTAACTTTTTTGACTTTCTTAATCGTCTGTTGCAGCCTTTTTGCTCAGTCCACGAAGCAGAGTTTCAGTCAAATGTTTCAAGTACATTACGGTGCAAACCTCCCTGCAGGAGATTTAGCGAAACGCTTTGGATTTCTAAACCATATAGGTGGTGGCATGCTGTTGCGGACTCCGAAAAACTTAACTTTTTCTCTTGAATCGTCTTTATTGTTTGGTAATCAATTTAAATCAGAATTTGATTCCGTTTTTTCTCATTTAACCGATTCTCAAGGCAACATTACAGATATCAACGGAGATATAGCAGTGGTGATGACCTATGCCAGAGGTTTTTATGCGAATGCTTGTTTGGGAAAATACATACCACTATCTGCCAAAAAGAAAGCCTCCCATCTTCATCTTCAGGTTGGAGCCGGATACCTTCAACACCGATTTCGAATTGAGACCAACAGCCAGGTGATTCCGCAAATAGAAACGAATTACCGAAAGGGTTACGACCGATACACTACCGGAATAAATACTAGTCAATTTATTGGTTATTCATTTTTGCCAGAAGAAGGTTTTTATCAATTTTTTGCGGGATTCTATGCGCAGCAAGGATATACTTATAACAGAAGAACAATTAATTTCGATCAACCAGATGTTCCAGTTTCCAAGGATTTGCGTTTGGATTTGCAATTTGGCATACGACTAGGATGGTATATACCTTTTTACAAAGCTGAACCCAGAGATTATTATTTTGAATAATGTTTTATCAGGCTCTTATTTACATCTATAACTCTGCTATTTTTCTTTCTTCAAAATTCGGAAATGAAAAAGCAAAAAAATGGATTGATGGAAGAAAGAACTGGCGCCACAATATTGAAAAATTACCTAAAAACTCAACCCTTTTTCACTGTGCCTCATTAGGGGAATTTGACCAAGCAGTACCTGTTATTCAAGCGTGGAGGAAAAAGTTTCCAAATGAGAAGATCCTCGTGAGTTTTTTCTCTCCATCCGGAATGGAACACTACCACAAAAGAGGCATTCAGCTCGATGGGGTATGTTATTTACCAATGGATACCAATAGGAATATGCAAGATTTTTTAGAATTAGCTGCGCCACTTCGAATTTTCCTCATCAAATATGAATTTTGGCCTAATTTTATCAAGGAGGCATACTCGCGAAATATTCCTGTTTTTTCTTTGGCCACCTTGTTACGACCAAATCAACTTTATTTCAAATGGTATGGTACTTTTTTTCGCAAATCTATTAGAAAAGTCACCCATTTTTTCACACAACACGAAGAGACGAACACCTTGTTAAAATCTATTGATTGCGATCAATTTACGCTCGTTGGCGATACACGTTTTGATACTGTTATCTCTCGTAAATCTCAACGAATCCCTGATGAAAAGTTGGCAAATTTTTTAAAGAATAGACGTGCTCTTATTTTAGGAAGCGCATGGGAAAAAGAGACCGAAATATTGGCTTCATGCCTAGAAAAACTTCAACATGAAACAATAATTATTGCGCCTCACCAAGTAAATACCACATCAATCTCACGCTTAAAAAGACAGTTCCCTGATGCAATATGCTACTCGGAAGAAAACCTAGACTCAAGGAAGAACGTGTTAATTTTGGATACCATTGGTCAATTGGCAAATGCATACGCACATGGCTCTCTTGCATTTGTAGGAGGCGGTTATCACGGAAGTTTGCACAATATCCTAGAGCCGGCAGTATATGGACTTCCCATTTGTTTTGGTCCGAAGCATTTAAAATTTCCTGAAGCGTCTACTTTTTTAGACCACAACTTCGCAAGAGAAATCAAAACGGGTGAAGATCTGGTAAATTTTATCAATGAAATGAAAAACCAAAGTGAGGACGTTAGCTCAGGAATTCAAACTTTTATTGAACAACGACAAGGTGCAACGGAAAAAATTCTAGCTTTCTTTTCCTAGTAAACTGAATCCAATTTTAATAAATTGAACTTAGGTTAGTAGGCTCTTTCGTTTCTATTTTCTTTCCAATTTATAAAGGCCTTGTTCACCACTTTATTCCCACCAGGTGTTGGATAATCTCCTGTAAAATACCAGTCGCCAAGATTATTCGGACATGCTATATGTAAATTCTCTACTGTCTGAAAAATAATTTCTACTTCAGCTTGCATTCCTTTTGGCGTAAGCATCTTAGCGATTTGTTTTGAGACCTCGTCATCACTAAAGGAAGCATATATTTCCTTTACGACATTTTTCACTTGTTCCTTGGGAAGATGTTCTTGTTCTTTACATTTCTGGTATACCTCCTCAATTACATGTTCTCTATTCGTAGTTTTTAACAAGGCGATAGCTGCTTCAAAGGCAATAAAATCTCCCATTTTTGCCATGTCGATACCGTAACAGTCGGGGAAACGAATTTGAGGTGCTGACGATACCACGATAATTTTTTTTGGATTTAACCGATCTAAAATGCGCAAGATGCTTTGCTTTAAGGTTGTTCCTCTCACGATACTGTCATCGATCACAATGAGGTTGTCTGTATGTGCTCGTACACTGCCGTAGGTGATATCATACACGTGTGCCACTAAATCGTCTCTTGAATCGTCTTGGGTAATAAATGTTCTGAGTTTAGCATCTTTGATAGCGATTTTTTCAATTCGAGCTCTCCGGTGTAAGATTTCCGCTATTTTATCGTGATTATCCGTATTTCCTAGGGCAATTATCTCCGCAATTTTTTGTTCATTCAGGTGTTCTTCTAATCCTTTAATCAAACCGTAAAATGACACTTCCGCTGTATTCGGGATGAACGAAAAAACGGAATTATCGAAGTCGTAATTTATGGATTTCAGAACTTGGGGCACAATAAGTCGACCCAAAGCCTTTCTTTCCGAATAAATAGATGAATCTGACCCTCTCGAAAAATAAATTCGTTCAAAGGANNGCAACTCGCGGGGTATTTATTAGTGATTCGGTTACTTGTCCGTCTTTTTTAATGAGCAGCGCATGGCCTGGTTGAAGCTCCTTAACTTGATCGAGTTTTAAATTAAAAGCTGTCTGTATTACAGGTCGCTCAGAAGCAACAACACAAATTTCTTCATCTTCGTACCAGAAGGCTGGGCGAATTCCTGAAGGATCTCTCAAAACGAAAGCATCACCATGACCAAGTAATCCCGCCATCGCATATCCTCCATCCCAATCTTCAGATGCTTTTTTTAAAATCTTGGTTAAGTCTAATTCTTTTGCAATCCGCGAATAGATTTCCTTATAATCATAGCCAAGAGATTTGTAATGACGATGCAACTCATCGTTTTCCACATCTAAAAAATGTCCAATTTTTTCTAACACCGTTACAGTATCAGATTGTTCTTTAGGATGTTGCCCAATTCTAACGAGCACATCAAAAAGTTCATCGACATTTGTGAGGTTGAAATTTCCTGCCACCACGAGATTTCGCGTAATCCAATTATTTTGTCGCAAAAAAGGATGACAACTTTCAATGGAGTTCCTGCCAAAAGTGCCGTAGCGAAGGTGACCGAGAAATAACTCTCCCGTAAAGCCTGTATTTTTTTTCAAATAATGGACATCTTTCAAACGGGCCGGGTCTTCTTGGGAAATTTGACGGAAGCGATTATTAATTTGATCGAAAATATCTTGAATCGGGCTTTTGGCGATAGATCGAGTCCTCGAAATGTATCGTTCGCCCGGTTCCATGTCGAACTTTATGTTAGCAACCCCAGCGCCATCCTGGCCACGGTTGTGTTGTTTCTCCATCAAAAGATGCAGCTTGTTTATTCCATAAAGCGCGGAGCCATACTTATCAATATAATATTGCAAAGGTTTTTTAAGTCTGAGCAGGGCAATACCGCATTCGTGTTTTATGGCGTCACTCATGAAAAAAAATTTGACGCGAATATAAGGTTCTTTAACGGAACATTGCCTAGAAATTTTCTTATTTCGACAGATTATTTCTTTTCGTTTTTATCATTCCGAGTAACGTATTCGTAATTGACGATCGTGGCTTGTTTTTTTTCTTCTTCAAGCCCTTTCAATCTTGCCTCTTCTTCTCGGACTTTTTCCCAGTATTGCCCCTCTAAGTCAGGAGGTTCAATTCCTAATTCTTTCTCGATTTCATATTGATATTTAGGGCGTTGAGGTCCTTTTTTTCGAAACCAATATGCGAGAAACACACCCACTAACAGACCGGCTAGATGTCCTTCCCATGATATCGGTTGAGGCGTTGGAAATACTCCCCAAATCGTACTTCCGTATAAGAATATTACAAATAAAGAAAGTGCTTGTAAAGGAAGATATTTACGGATAACACCACTGGTAAAAAGAAATCCTGCGAGGCCATATACGATGCCGCTCATTCCAATGTGAAAGGAACCATTCGCTGAGGCAAGAAACCAAACAAAAAAACCAGAAAGAATCCACACGATCAGAAACACACGCCAAGCTATTTCTTTGTAACTGTAAAACAATAAACCAGAAAGTAAAAAGACAGGAATACTGTTGCTAAGGATGTGATGAAAATCGCGCTCGTCGTGAATCCATGGTGAAAAAAGAATTCCTTTTAAACCACTCAATTCTCCTGGAAGAATTCCCAAGGTATATAGATGAAAAGCTGTTACTTTATCCAATAAAAAAAGCAACCACATCATGCCAGTAATGAGCACGGCGGGAGGAATAGCATTCCATAAATGATCGTCAAATTGCTGATTTTTAGCCATTGATAAATTGTGTTCAAACATA
>DORI01000136.1 GCA_003512365.1 Crocinitomicaceae bacterium
CGGTGTTCCACCTAAAATCCAAGTTGAAGCAATCCAATTGTCATCGTCTGAACAAGGATCGTTTGGGTTTATCAATTCTAAGGAATATCCTCCACTTTTCTTGATTTCATCTTTGTACCAAGCATCAGTATAGGACAATTTATCAATGATTTGACCGTAATTATCCTTCAATACCACATCGTCTCCAGCGTTATTTAAACTAGGAAAACTCGTTACCCCAACCGCGGAAGTTGATGTAAATAATGGAATATTCGCAGTTGCCGTCAATACTTTGTACTCTCCGGGTAATAACCATGCATTTGCAATCGTTCCATCTGAAGATGCATCCCCAATTTTCCAACCGGTCAAATTAAAAATCTTGTTGCTCTTATTGTAAATTTCAACGAATTCAACTTCAGGAAGACCAATTACAGGCGTTGGGTCAGGAAAAAACTCGTTGATAATTACGTCACCATCAACAACAGAATCAGCCACTAGGTATTGAAAAGTAGTTGATTGATTTCCGGTAACATTTGATGAGATGTCTGAAATGTTAGTTGTAGTTAATGTGTATGTTGTCCCGTTTGTGAATGCAATTGAAGTAGATACATGCACCAAAGCTGTATTCAATGGATCAATCACAGCCGATGCAATAGAAACAGGTGGATTTAACGAATAATTCAACACATTTTGGGCACTCGTTGGGTCAAGCGATTCGTTAAATAAGACATCCACTTGAGTAGAAGAAACTGCAGTTGCCGAAGTTAAAACGGGCGGTTGGTTATCAATAATTTCATTTCCAATGTANNCGTAAAAGAATTTGTTGGCGTTGCTTGAGGTGTAAACATCTAAAATGCCAAAATGCGCACCTGTCAATGAACCCGGGTCACTAGCAGTACCTTGCAAAATAAAATTTTGTCCACCTGTTAAATCTGCAAACAAACTCCAGTTGCCAAGGGCATCACGCTTTACCCTAACGCGAGTGGCAAAACTATTTGCAATTTGTCCATCAATTCCCGCAAATAACTGAGTTGAAACGCCTCCTTGTATTTTGAACAGTCGTATAGCATCAATCGCATTTGCTTCACCAAATTGTAGGTAATAGCCGTTTTGAACTAATGTTAAATCTGAATTATCTGCCGTTAAGTATACTCGTCCATAATTACTTGAAGAGGGGGAAAAACTCTGTTTAACCCAAATACGCCATTCCTTAGCATTTAGATCAGGTAAATTGTGTGTAGTGGTGAGTTGAGAAGTCGCCGCAACCGTATTATTCAATTGCAACTGTTGAGATGTATTCACTATAAAATCAGCGGTTGTGCCTGACCATGTTGGATTAGTTGTAAAGTCACCATCAGAGAAATCATCTGTAACTTGACCGAAAGCTGTAAACGAAATCAAAAACCAAAAGATCAATAAAAAAGTTGCGCCGAATTTCATGCAAGACCAAATATATTAATTTTACAATCGATATTTTAAATTTATAACTTTATCATACTATTAAATATGAAAGTAGCAGTGGTTGGAGCAACAGGAATGGTTGGAAACGTAATGTTGCAAGTTTTAAGAGAGCAAAATTTCCCAGTAACAGAATTAATTCCGGTAGCATCGGAAAAATCAGTTGGAAAAGATATTGAATTTGGAGGGTTGAATTACAAAGTAGTTGGACTGCAAACAGCGGTGGAAATGCGCCCAGACATTGCAATTTTTTCAGCTGGAGGGGAAACTTCACTTCAATGGGCTCCAAAATTTGCGGAGGTTGGCACCACGGTTATCGACAATTCGTCTGCGTGGCGAATGGATCCAACAAAGAAATTAATTGTTCCTGAAATTAACGGGAATCTTTTAACGACAGAAGACAAAATAATTGCAAATCCAAATTGTAGCACGATTCAATTGGTATTGGTTCTTGCTCCACTACACAAAAAATACGGAGTAAAACGCGTGGTTGTTTCCACCTATCAATCCATCACAGGAACAGGAGTAAAAGCTGTTCAGCAAATGGACAACGAGCGACATGAAATTTCTGGCGAAATGGCTTATAAATATCCAATCGATAAAAATTGTATTCCGCAATGTGACGTTTTTACCGAAAATGGCTATACGAAGGAGGAAATGAAATTAACTAACGAGACGAAGAAAATTCTTGATCCGAAAATAAATGTCACGGCCACAGCGGTTCGCGTTCCTGTTGTTGGCGGACATTCTGAAGCAGTAAATATCGAGTTTGAAAGTGATTTTGATATTTCGGAAGTACGTTCTATTCTTAACAATACATCAGGTATTACGATTCAGGATAATTTGGATACTTATACGTACCCAATGCCAAGATACGCCGAAGGGAGAGATGATGTTTTTGTTGGAAGAATCAGAAGGGATGAAAGCCAGCCGAATACATTAAATCTTTGGATTGTAGCAGATAACCTTAGAAAAGGAGCAGCTACAAATGCGGTGCAAATAGCTAAACAACTTTTGAAATAAATAACTATATTTGAAAAAACGATTATGAAAAAATTGATAATTTTATGTGTTGGCCTGTTGGCCTTGGTATCATGCAAAAAAGATTGGACATGTACCTGTACTACTTCGATAGGCGGGGCTTCAAATTCAACAACCATTACAGATATGACAAAATCTGATGCAGAGGCAGAATGCAACAGTGGAGACGTAAGTGCAGGAGGAGTATCGGTTGATTGCGAAATTCAATAATTGTATTCAAAAATTAGAAATAAAGCGGGGAAAACCCGCTTTTTTATTTGCCCCTTCTTTTTTCAAGCCAAGTCGGTATCGGTTTTTTATCTGTGTTTTCACCTAACAATTTTGAGGATAAATCAGGTCTTTTTGCTTTTTCCAATCGTTGTTTTATCCATTGCTGATTTTCGCGTTTATACCAAAAGAAAAATCTATTTTGATTTAGTTTTTCTTCTTTTGTTTTTGGAGTTTTTACTGGCTTCAATGTATAAGGATGAATTCCGGAATAATAGATAACCTCCGCAACTGTCATTGGGGTAGGTGTGAAATCTTGCACTTGTTCTAATTGAAAGCCCATATCTTTCGTTTCAGCCGCTAATTCTGCCATATCTGTCTCTTCACACCCTGGATGCGAAGAAATAAAGTAAGGAATCAATTGTTGTTTCAAATGATGCTTCTCTGAAATTTTATCATATTTCTCCTTAAACTTATGAAAATACTTAAACGAAGGTTTTCGCATTATTCGTAAAGTAGCATCAGCAGTGTGTTCAGGCGCGACTTTCAATCTACCACTGACATGCCGTGTAACGACTTGCTCAATATATTCGTCGTGATTTCCATCCTCATTGTTTTTATTAAAGTCGTCAACTAGTAAATCGTACCTAATTCCGGAACCAACGAAGGCTTTTTTCACCTTTGGATGTGCATCTACTTTTCTGTAAAGCTCCGTTAAAGGCTTGTGAGATGTGTCTAAATTATTACAAATCACGGGGTGAATGCAGCTTGGTGAGGTACAGCGTGCACAAATGGCTTCATCTTTACCTTTCATCTTGTACATGTTGGCTGAAGGTCCGCCTAAATCAGAAATGTAACCTTTAAACTCAGGGTGTTCAATCACGGCTTCGACTTCTTTAAAAATTGATTTTTCGCTTCTTGAAGCAATAAATTTTCCTTGATGTGCTGAAATAGTACAAAAACTACATCCACCAAAACAGCCACGGTGCATATTGATGGAGAATTTAATCATTTCGTACGCTGGAATAGAGCCACGTTTTTTATATTTTGGATGCGGCAGACGCGTGTAGGGCAAATCAAAAGATTTATCAATTTCATTTTCCGTCATCGTCTTGTAAGGCGGATTTATCACCAATACCTTGTCACCTACCTTCTGAATGATTCGATTTGCTTCCCACTTATTAGATTCAACTTCAACAATTTTAAAATTCGCCGCGTAGGCAATTTTATCGGAAAGACATTTCTCATGTGAGGACAGTTCAACTGTTTCCCATTGCTTATTTTTTGGTAGCGGCAGGCTCTCGTCTTGGAGAAAAGCAATTTGATTAAGCGTTTTCGCGTGATGAAATGGAATGCCCTTTTTCAACATTTGTAAAAAGGCTCTAAGGGGTTGTTCACCCATTCCGTAAACGAGCGCATCCGCTTTGGAGTCAACTAAAATTGAAGGCATCAAAGCATCTTTCCAATAATCATAATGTGTTATCCTCCTTAATGAAGCTTCGATTCCACCCAAAAGCACCGGAACATCCGGATAAAGTTCTTTTAAAATGGTACTATAGACAGTTGAAGCATAATCTGGTCTGAACCCAGCTTGACCTCCCGGTGTATATGCATCAGTCGAACGTAATCTTTTATTCGCGGTGTAGTGATTTACCATGGAATCCATGCATCCTGCAGTTACTCCAAAAAATAGTTTTGGTTTACCTAGCTTTTTAAAATCTCTTAAATCGTCTTTCCAGTTTGGCTGAGCAACAATGCCAATTTTCAATCCTTCGTCTTCAATAATCCTTGCTACTACAGCAGTTCCGAACGCCGGATGATCGACATAGGCATCTCCAGAAATTAGAATCACGTCAAACTCTTCCCAACCTCTTTTTTCTGCTTCTTTGAGAGACATTGGAATCCAATCAGAAAGTGGTCTTTCGTTAATCATAAGGTAAAGTTACTTAGAAAATGTGTTGGATAAAAAACATAAAGCTTTATCCTTTTGTTTGCTGTGTATGTTTAACTTTACACTTTAAATTTTATTATTATGGCTTTCGAATTACCAAAATTAACTTACGCCTATGATGCGCTTGAACCGCACATCGATGCGCGCACCATGGAAATACACCATTCTAAGCATCATCAAGCTTACACGACTAATTTAAATAACGCAATTGCTGGAACTGAATTAGAAGGGCAATCGATTTTACACATTCTTCAAAATTGTAAAGACAAGCCTGCTGTTCGTAACAACGGTGGTGGTTTTTGGAACCATAATTTGTTTTGGGAAATTATGAGTCCAAATGGTGGAGGTGCTCCAACTGGAAACTTAGCTGTAGCGATTGACACTAAATTTGGTTCATTCGAATCGTTTAAAGAAAAGTTTGCCGCTGCTGCTACAACGCGTTTCGGATCAGGTTGGGCTTGGTTGTGTGTGAGTAACGGTACGCTTGAAGTTTGTTCAACAGCGAATCAAGATAATCCCTTAATGGGTGAAGGATGTCAAGGGACACCAATTTTAGGATTAGATGTATGGGAACATGCCTATTACTTAAACTATCAAAACAGAAGACCGGATTACATTCAAGCTTTTTTCGAAGTTATTGATTGGAACGTGGTGGAGAATAAATTCAATGAGGCAAAATAATTATTTTGCATTAAAATTAACGAAGAATTTATTTTAGGGCTTGTTTTATTCGTACATTTACACTTATGCGAATTAAAATAAGCCTTTTTCTTTTTTCTCTATTAATAATTATAAGCATTTTATCTTGTAAGAAAAAGAATATTGAACCTCAACCTGACCCCATACCAAGTCCTCAGGATACCACAGGCGGAGGAACTACGACATTAGATACGTTATCAACTTTAGTAATAAATTTGAGTGGTATGCAAAACACAAATGGAAAGGTAAATTTTGCACTTTACAATAGCTCGAGTAGTTTTAATGACCCTAATCAAGCCTTGGCTGAGCTTTTCTTAGTTTGTACGGGGCCAAATATGACCCTTACCTTGGACAGCATTGTTCCTGGAGATTATGCATTTGCCATTTTCCATGACGAAAATGACAATCAACAAATTGATCAAAATTGGTTAAATATACCAACAGAAGGCTTTGCGTTTTCGAATAATGCCATGGGCAGTTTTGGGCCACCGAATTGGACACAATCAAAGTTCAATATTCCAAATTCAAACACTGTGACTCAAAATATAACGTTGAATTTTTATTGATTAAGTTCGAGTAGTTTTTGAACATATTTTCCAATCACATCGAATTCAATATTCACTTTATCTCCGATATTAAGCTGTTTGAAATTTGTATTTTCGAACGTATAAGGAATTATACAAACTGAAAACGAGTTTCTTTCTGAATCTACTACGGTGAGACTCGAACCGTTTACTGTTATTGAACCTTTCTCAACAGTAAGGAAATCCCCGGAATAGGTAAATTTATATTTCCAACTACCTTTTTGGTCGATAATTTCGACGCATTCTGCAACAGTATCCACATGTCCTTGTACAATATGCCCATCTAGTCTTCCATTCAGCTGCATGCACCGTTCTATGTTCACTTGAGTTCCCGCTTTCCAATAGCGTAAATTTGTTTTATCCAATGTTTCTTTAATTGCCGTTACTGTGTAGGAAGTGTCTGATAATTTAACAACTGTCAAACAACAACCATTATGAGCAACACTTTGGTCAATTTTCAATTCATGTGTAAAAGGGCTGAATAATTCAAAATGAACATTGCTCTCTTCTTGTTGCACACTGACAACCTCACCAATTCCTTCGATTATTCCTGTAAACATAGTTTCAAAAGTAATGAATATGCTAACACATAGCGCGTAAATCTTTAATGTTTAATTGAACATTTGTTTTACCATTAAACTCATTAATTTCTACCGTATATGCCATTTCAAAAAGAAGTCCATTGGCAACTTCTAATTCTTTTGAAGAAAAACCGAAGCCAATGGCATCAAACGTGAAATTACTTTGTGGTTGCCGAACTTTCAGCTTCAGGTGTTTTTCTTTTAGTACCCTAGAGTCAATTGTATATAAATTTTGTGTACGAAAAACTGGCTTCATGTTTCCTGGACCGAAAGGTTCAAAGGCATCAATTGCTTTCTTCAATCGTGGAATTTTTGTAGTGGGTTGATGGCAATAAATATCTGCCAGATCAATTTCCATATCTATTGTTTGTTCCGGAATCATATTGGAATCTGTGAGATTTTCTTGTACAAAACGTTCGAAACGTTTACAAAACTCAGGTAAATTTTCTTCTTTTAAGGTTAGGCCCGCTGCATGCTCATGACCTCCAAATTGTTCTAGCATATCTTTGCAAGCTTCTAAGGCTTCATAGAGATTAAAGTGATTTATACTTCGTGCGGAACCGGTTATCAGGTTATTTGATTTAGTAAGTACTATGGTAGGACGGTAATGTGTTTCAATTAAACGCGAAGCTACAATACCAACAACGCCTTTATGCCATTTAGGATTATATACAATTGTTGATTTTTTGCCTTTAAATTCTATATCTGCATCAATTTGATCGAGTGCTTCGTTTGTAATTTGTTCATCAAATTCCCGTCGAATTTTATTGTCGTTATTAATCGCCTCGGTTAAAGTATTAATTTCCTGACTATCATTTGAAAGCATCATATTAACCGCATGCATTCCCGATCTAATTCTCCCTGCTGCATTGATTCTTGGCGCCAATATAAATACGACATCTGTCAAGGTAAAAGGCAACTTTCTAGAGGAAAGTTCGGCAATCTTACTTACAAATAAACGTGGGTTAGTGTTCAACTTTTTCAAACCGTGGAAAGCTAAAATTCTATTTTCCCCAGTAACTGAAACAATATCTGCCCCAATACTTATCGCTAGAAAGTCGAGTAAATCGAACAAATGGTTGTCTGGTAATCCTTTCTTTTTGTACAACGCTTGCAGTAGTTTAAATCCAACTCCACAACCCGAAAGTTCTTTAAACGGATAGTTACAATCTTTTCTTTTAGGATCTAAAACAAGTGCATTCGGTAGCTCCTCGCCTGGTTCGTGGTGGTCACAAACAATCACATTCAACCCTAGGTTTCGTGCATAAGCAATTTTATCAACTGCTTTCACACCGCAATCTAAGGTGATAATAAGCGTGCAATTCTGTGATTTGGCAAAGTCTATTCCCTGAATACTTAGTCCATAACCTTCTGTGTAGCGGTCTGGGATGTAATAAATTAAATCTTGGTGAAGTTCCTTAATTCCCAGGAACATTGTAGCCACAGCTGTGGTTCCATCGACATCATAATCGCCAAATAACATGATTTTCTCACCTTTAGCCATTGTATTCACTAACAACCCAACGGCTTCATCCATATCTTTCAACATGAATGGATCGTGCAAATCTTGTAAGGACGGATTGAAAAACTTAAGAACTTCTTCTTCATTTCTTAGTCCTCTTTGCCATAAAAGTTTTGCAATTGTTTTTTCAATTTTGAAACGGTTGCACAAATAGTCAACCTCCGAAGAATCAATATTCTCCCCCTTCAATTCCCAAATTTTCTCCATTATTCTTCTTTTACCCTTAAGGTACTAATTTTTAACGAGAATTCGATTAGTCTACGTAACTTAATTTCAACATATTGGAACTTCCTAAGTCTTCCAAGGGAATGGATGCAATATTAATAACCAAATCTCCAATATTTAGGTAACCCTCTGACTTCATGATGTATTTAATATCTGCAATCGTGTGGTCCGTAGAAATTCGTTTATTGTAGAAGAAGGCCTTTACTCCCCAAACTAGGTTTAATTGGGCCATGATTTTTTTGTTACTAGTAAATACAAAAATATCGGTATTTGGACGCTGTGATGCTATTTTGTAAGCCGTATAACCGGAAAAAGACATGGTAATAATAGCTTTGGCTTCTACACGTTGTGACAATCGACACGCATTGAAACAAATGGAATCTGAAATGAAACGATTTTGGTTACGGTCTGGAAGTTCTTCTTTGTTATAAATTCCTTCAAAATTTTCCATTTCATGTATGATATTACTCATAGTTTTAATGACTTCGACAGGATATTTACCTACAGACGTTTCTCCCGATAGCATTACAGCATCCGTTCCATCTAATACAGCATTTGCCACATCGTTTACTTCTGCGCGCGTAGGCGTCATACTAGAAATCATTGTTTCCATCATTTGTGTTGCAACAATAACAGGCTTTGCGTGACGTATGCCTTTTTCAATGAGCATTTTTTGAATCAAAGGAACATTTTGATAAGGAATTTCTACACCGAGGTCACCGCGGGCAACCATTATACCATCTGTTTCACTAATAATATCATCAATATTCTCTAAAGCTTCCGGTTTTTCAATTTTAGCGATAACTTTTGCGTGATGTCCTCTGGACGAAATTCTGTGTTTCAATTCAATAATATCACGTGCAGATCTCACAAATGATAATCCGACCCAATCAACATCTTGTTCTAATGCAAATTCCAAATCCAACTGATCTTTCTCAGTAAGCGATGGTAAAGATATTTTTGTATTCGGAAAATTTACTCCTTTTTTAGATGAAAGTACTCCCCCTTGAATGACACTGCAAGTTAATTCTGTACTACCATTACTACTCTTTACCTCCAAAACTAATTTTCCGTCGTCGAGGAGAATGCGCTCGCCACTTTTAGCTTCTTTTGGCAATAAGGGATAATTTATAGAAAAACGTTTACTGTTACCTGTAATTTTCTCTACTTGAATGATGACCTCGGCACCAACTTCCAAAACGGTCCCCTCTTCCATTTCATTGGTGCGGATTTTAGGGCCTTGAAGATCCGCAAGAATGGCAACTGTTGTGTTCAATTCTTCGTTTAATTCTCTAATAGTATTAATGACTGCGGCATGATCATCATAAGATCCATGAGAAAAGTTTATTCTACACACATTCAAGCCAGCAAGTATCATATCGCGTAACACCTCCTTTGATGAAGAGGACGGTCCAAGTGTTGCTACAATTTTTGTTTTTTTCATTTGAATTTTTGGTTAAAGAGAAAATTGTTCAAAAAAACGACTGGCTTCTTCCTCTAAATAGAAAACCGCACCAATTCCGTTAGTACTTCTCATTTTCGATAGTATTTCTTTCCTAGAAGAATCATCCCAATTCTCAGTTAAAAGAAAATAATCCATTTGATACAATTCTTGAATAATTGGTTGTGAAGTTTGTCGATTCTTAAGTAACGTGTAAGATCTATTCATCTCTTCATCATAATATTTATATAAACGAAGCAGTGTAGTTTCCGATGTTTTATTATCTAGGTAGGAGTTTGTTTCCTCCGAAAGCAGTAGTTTTATCTCTAACTTTTGATTTAACTCCCAAGCTAATCTGTAGTCTGCTAAACCCGTTGAAATACCAAAAATACAATGCACTTCACTTTCCACTAATAACTTGTGAATAGTCGTTTTTTTCATTCATCAAAAATAATGAATAACTTGTAACCTTATTCACAATTATTGTTTAGATAATAACATTATGATCTCCAAAATTGAAAAATAATATTAGTTTTGCACCATAACACTTAACATGAGATATCTGTTTTTACTACTTCTGATGCATTCTTACATTGTAAGTTTTGCCCAACCAGAAAAAAATATTAAAAATGCTGATACTTATGACTACATGTTAGGTGGTTCTTGGGTGTCTTCAGGTTTTCTTTTCAGCAAGATTTATTCATCACCATTTCAAAATACAAATCTCTCCGGTCGACTTTTATTTGACCTACATATCTCTGAACCTTGGAGCATTGAGTCATCTCTTGTTTATGAGAAAATCGCACTTTTTCCTGTTCAGATAACGGATACAAATTTTCGATATGATAGTGTTTCTAGATACAATTTAGACTTTTTATCGAAATTTACCATGAAAAATATTTTCCCTCAAAATACTGTAGAACCTTATATCGTAATGGGGGGAGGATTGTGCCAACATCAGTCATTTTTCTTAACTGCCAATTTTGGAATAGGAGTTCAGTTTTGGATAACAAACAAAGTCGGACTTCAAGCGCAGTCACTAATAAAGATGCCCATGTCAATGAATTTTGTCAGTTTATCTTATTTACAAAGTAACATTGGATTGATTTACCGGTTTTTAAAAGCAACACGTCCAGAATACAATTTTGAAAGTAAACGTTATCACTTTAAAACCACAAGAAAAAGAATAAAAATTAGAAAAGACAAAGAGTCTTAATTTAGAATCTCAAACTTTTTAATTGTCTTTTGTTGATTGGTAATTATTCCGAAGGTATAAATTCCGTTTTCTAAAGTTTTGGTATCAAAACGAACGATGTGCCCTCCTTCTGCCATCTCTTCATTTTTTAATTCGGTGCATTCATCATTTTGACTCCAAATGCAGAATCTAATGTGCTGAGCTACTGGTGTGGTGAAATAGAATTCAACCGTTTCTTCCACTGGACTTTTCTCCAAACTATACAAAGTGCAAAAGTCACTATGAATTACCCTTCCTTTACTTAAACGACGCAATATCAACCTGTAAATTACAATAATCATCAATATTCCAAACGTAATAAATAATATTTCAATTACTTTCTGTGTCATAGTGTAATAACTCCTTTAATTTCTGCTGCTTTTTCGTAAATTTCAATAATATCCTCTGCCGACATCATCACTTCTTTTACCGTGATGCTCATGTAATTTCCGTTACTTGATGGATGCATAGTTAATGTACTATTTTCATCGAACAAACAACTTACTTTAGCAATCTTTTCGTTTTCGTTAGGCGCAATGAATTTGAACAGAAACACATTAGGCCATTCTTGTAACAAAAGCTGTTCTTTAAGTTTATCAAAAGTACTCATTTGATAACAAAGTTAAGTAAATCATCACGAGTGTGCTTATTTCTTTTATTTTTAAAGACCATGAAAGACAAACTTTATATCATAGCATTCATTCCTTTACTTCTTGTTACCACTGGAATAAAAGGTGAAGTATTGAATACATTTGCTTCCACAAAGAAATCTGAAATCAATTCAGCCGAAGTAAAAAATGAGGAGTGCGTAAATAACTTCTCTACAAATCAATACAGTTTCCTGTTAAAAAACAAATTAAAAGACTACCTAAAAACCTCTTCTCGTTCAGGAATTAAACCTTGTTCGAATTACAATCAACTGAATTCTTATCGACGAAAAGGGAAATTACAAAAGGTAAAACCCAACGTTGGATTTACACTTGATGATTTTACATTTTCATATCCCCTTCTTGTTCCATATGCAAATCGCTTGCTTAAAGAAATTGGCGTTCGCTTTGAGAAAGAACTAGAAAACACACCCCTCAGAGGAAGCAAGTTCATTGTTACATCGCTTACACGAACCACACATAGTGTGAAACGTCTAGGAAAAAAGAATATAAATTCTATTCAACGAAGTCCGCATTTAAATGGAAACAGCATGGACTTTTCATTTTCTAGATTTAAAATCGTTAAGAATTCGACCGTGACTTCTTGTGATAAACAATTTTTACAAGAAACTCTTTCCAAAATACTTTATGAACTGAAAATCAATAAGAAGTGTTGGGTTACGTTTGAGCGTTATGAAAATTGCCTTCATGTTGTTGCGAAAAAAGTAAACCTTTAGGTAACTTTGCGGTTTAAAGTTACATGTCCTTAGCGCTACGATTATTTTTTTCTTTCAGTTTACTATTCATTTTCACTAGTAATACCTGCGGTCAGCATAATTTAATTGCTAAAAGGACGGATGAAAAAATCATTATAGACGGAAAATTTGAGGAATCTATTTGGAAACTTGCAAATTGGACCACTGAACAATTTATTCAGGTAAAACCTTTCCCGGGACAAGCTGCACACAAAAACACCTTGATTGCCATGTCATATGACAAAAACGCAATCTACTTTGCCGTGAAATGCTTAGATCATCCAGATTCAATTTCCCGTGTGCTAAGTGTTCGTGACGACTACCCTTCTACTTCAGATATTTTTGGAATTTTCCTTGACACCTACAACGATCATCAAAATGGTTTTTATTTTGGGGTCACAAGTAGGGGCGTTCAATTAGATGCTAAAATATTTTCAAATGATTACAACGATAAACTAAATTTGGCATGGGATAGCAAAGTAACAATTCAAGAAGACGGATGGTATATTGAAATTGAGATTCCTTATTCAGCTATTCGTTTTCCTAAAAAAGAAATTCAAGAGTGGAATATAAACTTTGGCCGTCAAATTAGTCGCTATCGTGAAGATTCCTCTTGGGAAATTGTGAATCCCGATTTGGAAAACTTCTTATTAGAAAGTGGAAAGGTTCGAGGCGTTGAAGGGATTCAACCTCCCTTGCGTTTAGCTCTAATGCCTTATTTATCTGGCTATTTAGACCGAATTCCGCATGGTGGAACAGATCCAATTTGGAATAGGTCCCTGAATGGAGGAATGGATATAAAATATGGGTTAAATGAGGCGTTCACCTTAGATATGACCTTAATTCCGGATTTCGGCCAAGTTGTTTTTGATCAACAAGTTCTTAACCTTAGTCCTTTTGAAGTACAGTTTAATGAAAATAGACAGTTTTTCACTGAGGGCACGGAGTTGTTCAATAAATCCGGACTTTTTTACAGCAGAAGAATTGGTATTCAAGCGCCTTCAGAAATAGCTAGTTATTATTTAGCAGAAGATGAGTATTTAAACTCTTCTGTTCAACCTGCTCAATTGCTAAATGCTAGTAAACTAAGCGGAAGAATGAAAAATGGTCTTGGAATAGGCGTTTTCAATGCTGTGACGGCTGAGCAAATTGGTATAGCCATAAATGGCATAACAGGGACAGAAAGAGAGGTAATTGTTTCTCCTTTAACTAACTATAACGTATTTGTAGCCGACCAAAACTTAAAAAATAACAGTTCAGTCACATTCACCAATACCAATGTATGGAGATCAGGAGAAGTATACGATGCAAACGTTAGCGGATTGAATTTTAATTTAAATTCAAAAAATAACAACTTTTTTCTAAGAGGAAATGCTGCACTAAGTAGTCTGTTGAGTAGTGAAAACCCTTCATTAGGTTACAGCTACAATATTAATATCGGAAAACAAAGAGGCACCTGGATATACGGAGCCGGATACATAGAAGAGTCAGACAAATATGACCCTAATGACCTTGGTTTTAACTATAATAACAACAGGCGAATTATAGAAGTTTCGGGCGCTTACAGGAACTTTAGTCCCAAAAGTAAGTTGCTAAGTAAAGTCATTGTTAATGGTTCCTTGAGTCAGTCTTACTTGTATAATCCTGAAGCCTACGTCGGAACCTACAACAATATGAACTTAGTACTAGTGTCTCGGAAATTTGATGCTGGCGGACTTCGAATCAATAGCTCCTTAACAGAGAGTAATGATTATTTTGAACCAAGAACTTGGGGTGAAACATTCATAAGGCCTACTTGGAGTAATGTTGAGAGTTGGATTTCTTCGAATTATCAAAAACCATTCGCCTTGGATGGTGGAATAAGTTATGTGTTCGTTGGTAGAAAAAATTGGAAAGAATATGGGTATAATCTTAATCCAAGGGTTAGGTTTAATAACAACTTATCAATGATCTACGAATGGTCTCAAGATTTTAGTTTCAATTCTGAAGGTTATGCCGTGGCTTTTTCAACTCCAGTACAGACACTAAACGGAACTATTTTCGGTAATAGAAACAGGGTGAACACAATTCAGTCTATTGCTGCTGATTGTATTTTAACAAATAGAATGGCTATTACTTTTAGGTTAAGACACTATCGTTCTGCAGTTTCGTATAATAATTTTGCGATTTTAAATTCAACAGGTCGCTTAGAATATTTAGACACTTACGATGGCCTTGACAATGAAGGAAACAGCGCTTACGATATAAACTACAATGCATTTACGATAGACATGCAATATAAATGGGTGTTTCTACCTGGAAGTGAGTTAAATATTGTCTGGAAAAACTCAATTTTCACCAACGATCAATTGACAAACCTAAATTATTGGACGAATTTGACCTCTACATTTGATAATGGTCCAACCAATAGTTTCTCGATGAAAATAATCTATTGGCTAGACGCTCAAAAATTACAGAAAAAGAAACTCTAATTTTTTACTTCAAAGGTATAATTCAACCTAATGATTATCCCACCGGAAACCTCATTTGTTTTTTCATAAGTTGGGTAAAGAAATGAATTGTCAAGAGGATATCCACCCATATGAGTTCCTCGCAAAAATTCTACACCCAATCCAACTGGACCATAATAAACGGCTGCTACCAAACCATAATTTGAACCCCAACCGGCGGCATAGTTTTGCTCTGCCCCTTAATCAGAAATATTTTTATTAAATAACCATGTAGAGTTATACCCTCCTTTCACTCCTCCTTCCAGTGAAATCTGTGGATAAAGATTTAATGATGAAATTAATAAAGCTGATAAAATGATTTTTTTCATAGTTTCTGAGTTTAAATTCAATACATTGCCAGTAAATTTATTTCTAATACACTGAGATTAGTTAATTTTATTCATCATGAAAAACGAGATTACTTATACAGAAGCTTTTGAGGAACTAAAAGAAATTGTAAATCAGATGGAAGAAGGAGCTGTCAATTTAGATGAACTATCCACCTATGTAAAAAGAGCTAGTGAATTGATTCAAATTTGCAAATCAAAATTACACGCTACGGAGCAAGATGTTCACAAAATATTAAAAGATCTTTCTTCCAAAACTGAACAAGATAGCTCAAATGGCTAAATTTGTTCAAGAACTTTAATATATGTCTGATCAACGATATCAAGCACGAGGAGTGTCTGCTGGAAAAGAAGATGTTCACGCCGCAATAAAAAAGTTAGATAAAGGACTTTTCCCTCAAGCATTTTGTAAAATTGTGCCAGATTATCTGACTAATGATCCTAATTACTGTGTGGTAATGCACGCCGATGGAGCAGGAACCAAATCCTCTCTTGCCTACATGTATTGGAAAAAAACAGGCGATTTAAGCGTTTGGAAAGGAATTGCGCAAGACGCACTCATTATGAATCTCGATGATTTGCTCTGTGTTGGGGCTACTGGTCCTATTTTATTATCATCAACCATTGGAAGAAATAAACAACTTATTCCTGGCGAAGTTTTAAGTGCTATTATTAACGGAACGGAAGAATTATTAGAAGATTTGCGCGGTTACGGAATTGATATTCATTCGACAGGTGGTGAAACTGCGGATGTGGGTGACTTGGTTCGAACGATTATCGTAGATAGCACGGTGGTGTGTCGAATGAAAAGAAATGAAGTAATTACAAATGAAAACATTCAACCGGGAGATGTTATTGTGGGATTATCCTCTTATGGTCAAGCATCCTACGAAACCTCATATAATGGTGGAATGGGAAGCAATGGGCTAACCTCAGCTCGTCACGATGTATTTGACAAATCTCTTGCTCATGAATTTCCGGAGAGTTTTGACCCAAACGTGCCGGAAGAATTAGTATATGCAGGGACTAAACTTTTGACTTCAGAAGTGGAGCAATCAATCTTAGATGCAGGTAAATTGGTATTATCACCTACGAGAACTTATGCGCCCATTATTAAGGAAATACTAGACAAGCATCGCATCAATATTCACGGTATGGTTCATTGTTCGGGTGGTGCTCAAACTAAAGTGTTGCATTTTATTAAAAACCTACGTATTGTCAAAGATAATTTATTTGATTGTCCACCACTTTTTAAAATGATTCAAGAGGAATCTGCTACTCCCTGGCAGGAAATGTATAAAGTATTCAATATGGGGCATCGCATGGAACTTTATGTTCCAGGAGAAATTGCACATGAAATAATTGCTATTTCAGAAAAATATAATGTCGCAGCAAAGATTGTTGGTCGTGTAGAGACCGCTGAAAAGTCAAGTGTTGAAATTTCAAGTGACTTTGGGACATTTATTTACGGGTAAATACTAGTTAGAAAAAAATTGTTTTATTTGAGCTTCGATATTCCTTGCCGTTGCATAGGTCAAATCATCAATTTTGAATTAGACATCCAAATCATCGCTTCGTTTTATATACGCAACATCCATTTTAGCAGATAAATGTTCCGCCAACCTTTTTTCCAAATCTAGGCAAGAATGACAGCTCTTGAAAAAGAAAATAAATTGTATTTTTGAGCGACTACCTTAGAAGTTCTTGGAAATAAGAGTCCATTAAAATTTAAAATTATGAGGAGAATATTATCAATTTTTATTCTTATTCCACTTTTATTTGGTTGTAGCGAAGATATTGAGAGTGTTAAAGTGGATGAATTAGAAGTAATGACCAAAGATTTGGGCGAAATGAATTGGGAAGATGCAAAAACAGCTTGTACGGATTTAGGAGACGGTTGGCGATTACCAACATATGACGAATTACATCATCTATATTTACGCAAAAATAGTATTGGAGGCTTTAAACAGTCACAATATTGGAGTAGTACAATTCGGGATGGTCGTCCCCTAATAAAGAATTTCTCAGAAAGTAGTGGCGTTAATGATTATTTTAGTGTAGATAAAGAAAATACCTTCTATGTCCGCGCAGTTAGAGACATAGAGTAACTTTCAATCAATTATTGTAGCCTAAAAACTCCGTTTTAAATTTTAAAACATTGAACCCCTATAAACGCACTTTTTTAATCACAATTTATGAGGTATAGATCGTAAAATAAAAAGTTACTAATAAGCTCAAATTATTTAGTTTTCAATCGTTCAAATTGATATTGAGCTCTTTGTGCAACATTTTCCTCATTTTATAGGAATAATATTCCCAACCAGCAAAGAAGCCCATCACAAATGCTAGAACAGCTACTAATAAACACAATACCAATACATTCTTAGTTTTCATAATTTAAGAGTTTTATAGGTTACATATTTTTAAGTGAATGCTAAAAATAAGAACAAAAACAAAAAATAATCAAAATTTAGTGTTGAGGTTATGGAGGGTCATAATGGATCATAAACAAAAGTTGGGCAGTAATCAAACAAAAAAACCTGAATTTTATGTCAGAGTATTGTATTCGAGATGGATTATCGAACCAGATTAAAAAGCAATAATATTAGCATATAATTCGCCAAAATGCATGTATATTTGTAGTTTTGGCGAATTATAAATGGATTAACATGTCAAATATTGTAGGGAGAATAAGCGAACAAAACATTCTTAAAGAAGCTTTCGAGAATAACAAGTCTGAGTTGATAGCACTTTACGGGCGAAGAAGAATAGGCAAGACTTTTTTAATACGTGAATATTACAAAAAGAGTATCGTTTTCGAGACGACTGGATTGTTTGGTGGAAGCATGAAGGACCAACTTGAAAACTTCTACAAGGAAGTAAAAAGTAGAGTAAAGAATGATGAATTAAAGATGCCAAATTCATGGCTTAAAGCATTTACTCAGTTGGAAGAATACTTAGACTCGTTGAAAGGGAAGAGTAAGAAAGTAGTTTTCATTGATGAGTTTCCATGGATTGCCACGGCAAAATCAAAATTCTTAATGGCATTCGAGAACTTTTGGAATACATACTGCACAAAGAGGGATGATGTAATTGTAGTAATTTGTGGCTCCGCTGCCTCGTATATGGTACAAAAAATAATTAATAATAAGGGTGGGCTTCACAATCGAATTTCTCGTAAAATTCGATTACTATCTTTTAATCTCTATGAAACTGAATTATTCCTTATTAAGAATGGAATTAAATACACTCGCTATGATATTATTCAGATATATATGGCCCTTGGAGGTGTTCCTCAATACATAGAAAAGCTGAACAAAGGACTAAGCGTTCGCCAAAATATAGACTCACTTTGCTTCAGTAAGGATGGGTTTTTGAATAATGAATTTAATCAGTTATATGCGTCCTTATTTGACGACTCTGAGCGGCACTTAAAAATTATAAGAGCACTTGAAGGAACCAACAAAGGACTTACAAGAAATGATTTAATAAAGAAAAGTGGAATACCTTCAGGTGGCGATTTCTCTTTGAAAATTGAGGAGCTTTTGGAATCAGGATTCGTAACAGAGTATCCTTATTACAAAAACAAAAAACAACTTACGCTGTACCGTTTATCAGATGAATATTCCAAGTTTTATCTTAAGTTTATCGAAGACAACAAGAATGGTGGTGAAGGAACATGGCAAAGGTTAAGCAATACGCAATCATATAACTCGTGGTCGGGGTTTGTATTTGAAACATTATGCCAAAAGCATATTTATCAAATTAAGAAATCATTACGAATTGATGCCATTTATTCAACGAATAGCAGCTGGTTCAATGAGAATGCACAAGTAGACCTTCTAATAGACAGGGATGACAATGTCATGAATTTGTGTGAGATGAAGTTTTACAATGCTCCCTATACGATAGATAAGAAGTACTATCTCAATCTGAAAAACAAAGTATCTGAACTACAANNAAAGAAACGAATACAAGAAAGAATATTTACATCACCATGGTTACAACCTATGGAGTTAATGAGAACGAATACAGCAAAGAATTAGTTCAGAATAGCTTGGATATGGATGCACTATTTATTGAATAACTATAATTCGCCATAACTTAGCTTTTTGAACTGAGTTGGCGAATTATATGTAAAAAGAGTCAAAATAACGGACCGCTCTATGTCAATGTAACTTTGACTTTCAGAAGACTTAGACTGCAGTCTTGGTTTGGGTTAAA
>DORI01000100.1 GCA_003512365.1 Crocinitomicaceae bacterium
TTTATCCAGATGGTAAAACACTGCAATACGAAGGTCAATTTAAAGATGACAAACCAGTAGGAAAGTTTACGTATTATTCTCCATCAGGAAAGCTGAATGCTGAAATTCAACATGTAACTTCTGAAAAGTCTAAGGCCGTTTTTTATCACGACAATGGCAAAATAATGTCGGAAGGAATGTTTCGCAATAAATTAAAAGATTCATTGTGGTACAATTACACAAAATTCGGAGAATTGAGCTCAATAGAGCCTTTCAAACTAAATAAATTGAACGGAATTAAACTCATTTTTTATTTAGAAGGGCAGCAGGATAATAAACCTAAAATATTGAGAAAAGAAAGTTACAAGGATAGTTTACTTCATGGACCGTATGAAGCATATTTTACGGATGGTAAATTAAAACAGAAAGGCTCTTACTCAGCTGGAGTTCCTTCCGGAACATGGGAAGATTACTCTGTTAAGGGAAAGGTATTGAAACGATTTACCTATAAGAATGGCGTATTACATGGATGGGTTTATCAATTTGATGACAAAGGAGTAGAAATAAACAAGAGATTTTTCAAAAACGGTATATTATTGAAAGAGAAAGAATTGGAAATCTACTTAAAAGAATGTGAACAAAAAGGCCTTGACCCAGAAAATTAAACGCTGCAATCTCTTGAATTGTTGACTATATCAATTTTTAAAAAGTCACATAAAAACCTATAAATTATTGTTTTTTCCAATTTTTATATTTAATAAATTTTATAATAGTCAGAATTTACACAAAGCGAAATTTTGTAATTTCGACGTAAGAAATATGAGGAAAATATAGAAAATCTCTCAAATTTGATAGTTAAATAACATTGAATAAACAAAAACTTATTTTTTTTTCTTCACTGCCTCCGTTTAGAGGAGGAATCGCTCAGTTTAGTGAACGACTTTTAAAAGAGCTGGTCAATTCTTATGATGTGATTCCATTTACTTTTAAGTCGCAATATCCGAATTGGTTATTTCCCGGAAAAACGCAATATAAAACGAACACATTGGGTGATCTTTTCTGTAAAAGAATAGTTTCAACCTTTAATCCCTTTTCGTATTTTACTTCGCTCAAGATAATAAAAAATGAAAATCCAGATATTTTAGTGATAAATTATTGGATGACATTTATGGCTCCAATGTATGTTTTTTGGGCGAAACGTTTGCCTGAAAGAACGCTAAGAGTTGCTGTTGTACATAATTTTATTCCGCATGAAAGTCGTTTTTTTGATCGAATATTTAATAATTGGTTTGTAAATAATTTTGATCTTTTTATTGCGCTTTCCGCTAAAGTTGAGCAAGATATAATCCAAGCAAATCCTAAAGCAAGAGTCTTGCATTTACCCCATCCTTCGTATGATCATTTTCACAACCCGATAGAAACATCAAATGCAAGAAAATTACTTAATATTCATAAAGAAAAACATACGCTATTATTTTTTGGAATCATAAGAGAATACAAGGGGTTAGATATTTTAATTAGAGCATTTTCTTCTCTTCCTTCAACATTTCAACTAGTTATTGCAGGAGAAGTATACGGAAATGATGAAGAATATAAGTTTCTTATAAGTCAATCTAAAAATCAACAAATATTTTTATTTAATGAATTCATATCTGATGAAAAAGTGCATCTTTTCTTTTCATCGGCTGATTTATGCGTTTTGCCTTATCGTTCCGGAACACAAAGTGGTGTAAAAGCAATTGCAGATCGTATGTTAGTCCCTTGTTTAATTTCGAATGTTGGAGGAATAGCTGAAAAAATTGATAATGATAAAGATGGTTTTGTTTTAGAGGAATTGAATCCTGGTGCACTCACAAATAGAATAAATGAATTATTTGAAGGAAATTCCATGCAGAAAATTAAAGAAACTCTTCGTTTGAAAAAAAATAAAGTAGAATCTTCATGGCACTTTTTTGAAGAAAAGATGAAGGAAAAAATTGAAGAAATTTCGCTGATTAACGTTCAAGAGTAAAGTCTTAAATTATTCACAATTTATTTGGCATAGAAGGAAGAAAATTCTATATTTGCTCCCTTGAATTTTAACATAAGAACTATACTATGAAGTTGAAAGGATTTTTTTGGGCGTTGACGATAACATTGGTTGCGGTGTGTATTTACCAACTATCATTTACATGGGTTGCGGTAAATATTGAAAACGATGCAGCGAAAGAGGCAGAGGTAAAAGCCAAAGAATTACAAAAGAAAGCAAAGCAAACAGGAGACAGTGCCTTACTTCCAAACGGAGTCTATGCGCATTTTAATCAACCTGACGGGATGGATATCGCAAAGGCAGCTTTTGTAAATGAAATCCTTAAAAATAAGGCTAAAGAAGAAGTATTTCTAGGAACTGAGTTTGCTGCTGTAAAAAGAAGAGCATTAGCTTTTGGTCTTGACCTTGTGGGTGGAATGAGCGTAACTATGGAGGTGTCCGTTCCCGAATTGATTCGATCCAATGTAGCCAATCAACGAAATATTGAATTCATTAAATCTTTTGATCAAGCAAATAGTAGGTTGATGAACGGAGAGGAGAATTTCCTAGACATTTTTGTGGACGAATACAAGAAAACAAGTAATGGCAAGCCACTTAATAAACTTTTTGCAGGATCTAAATTCAAAGGAAAAAAGGATGATGAAATTGTAGCCTATTTTCAAGATGTAATTGATAATTCTATTGACCGAGTTGAAATGGTACTTGAAAAACGTATCAATCAGTTTGGTGTTGCTCAACCGAATATTCAAAAAGATGCACAAAATAATAGAATTTACATTGAATTACCTGGTGTGCAAGATGAAGCGACAGTGGCAGAAAAATTAAAATCAACTGCTAATCTTGAATTCTACGCTTTGTATGCCAAACCAGACTTAGGAAAGCAATTTGAAGAGGCAGACCGAGTTTCGCGACAAAAAGAAAAATCCCTTGCTGAATTAGAAAAGGAAGATACCTTGAACCTAGATAAAGCCAAGGGTGCTGGTAAAGGTTTGTTCGACTATTTGAAGATTGAAAATATGGGTGGGCCGATCGGTTACGTCGCTCAGAAAGATAAATATGTGGTGGAAACCTTATTAAAAAGAAATGATGTTTCGCGATCTTTCTCATCAGATATGAAGCTAATGTGGTCTGCCAAGCCGGAAAAAATTGGCGATACGGGTAAAGAAGGTTTTTTCTTGTATGCGGTTGAAGTTCCAAAAGATAGAGAAGCTGAGGTAAGTGGAAAAGATGTAGATAAGGCCTCCCAAGGATATGATCCTCAGACAGGGAAAATCACTGTTGACCTTGAAATGACAGATGAAGGTGCGGTTAATTGGTCCAAAATGACCAAAAAAAACATTGGAAAACCTGTTGCTATTTCAATGGACAACGTGGTATATAGTGCACCAGTGGTGAACGAAGTTTTAAGCAAGAAATCTCAAATTTCAGGAAATTTTTCATTCGAAGAAGCTAAAGATTTAGCAGGATTACTAAACGGAGGTTCATTGCCCGTTCCTTGTATAATTGTTGAAAAAACAAAGGTTGGTCCTACTATTGGAGAAGAGAATACACGAGCGGGAATAATTTCATTTGGTATAGCACTACTAGTGGTATTTGTTTACATGTATTTTTATTACGGTAAAGCGGGAATTGTTGCAGATATTGCCCTATTTGCAAACATGTTGTTCATTTTCGGAGCTCTTGCTTCTTTTGGCGCTGTGTTAACATTAGCAGGGATAGCAGGTATCGTTCTTACCATTGGTATGGCAGTAGATGCCAATGTACTTATCTACGAACGTGTGCGCGAAGAACTTGCCAATGGAAAAGATCAAGAATCTGCGTTAAACGTAGGTTTTAGCAAAGCGCTATCGTCTATTATCGATGCCAATGTTACAACCTTGTTGACGGCTATCGTATTAAAGATTTTTGGAACTGGACCAATAGAATCATTTGCAACCACACTTATCATAGGTATTTTTTCGTCCGTATTTTCAGCAGTAATTATTTCAAGATTGATTTTCACTTGGATGATGGGTAAGAAGCAAACTATTTCTTTTTCTACCAGAATGACGGAGAATGCCTTCAAAAACATTAATATCAATTTTGTAGATAAAAGAAAGTTGGCCTATTTAATTTCTGGAGCACTAGTGGTTGGTTCGATTATACTTGTTATGACAAAAGGCATCAATCAATCTGTCGAATTTTCGGGTGGTAGAACGGTACCTGTAACATTTGAAAAATCAGCTTCTGATCAAATCGAAAAAATTAAAGAGAACTTAGCATCTACAATGCCTGGAGCATCAATAGAAGTCAAAACGAAATCATCAAACAATGTGGTAGAAATTACTACAAATTATTTATTATCTGATCCTGAAGGCGAAGCAAAGGTTAATAAAGCATTAAAGGACGGTTTAGCATTGTCCGAGGGTGAATTAGGAAAGGCGAAAATAGATTTCGAAAATGACCGTTATGTATCGTCGAATGTAGCAGATCAAATAAAAAGTAGTGCTGTTATTTCAATGTCGATTTCATTAGCTATCATCTTCCTTTACATATTTATTCGATTTGGTACTTGGCAATATTCATTAAGTGCAATTATCGCATTATTTCATGATGTTATGATTGTCCTAGGTATATTTTCTTTATTCAATGGGATATTACCTTTCAATATGGATATGGATCAAGCCTTGGTGGCAGCATTACTGACGGTGGTGGGGTATTCAATTAACGACACCGTGGTAGTCTTCGATAGAATTAGAGAAGAATTATCTTGGAAAAAAGATGCAGATTTCAAAGTGGAAATTAATGGCGCATTAAATTCGACCTTGTCCAGAACGTTAAATACCTCGTTTACAACAATCATAGTTTTGGTTATTATATTCTTTTTTGGAGGTACGGCTATTAAAGGATTTATATTTGCGTTACTTGTGGGAATCGTTGTGGGAACTTATTCCTCATTAATGATTGCGACTCCTTTATTGGTAGACTTTACCAAGAAAATCACTGTTAAGAAGTAATACTGAGGATTTTTAATTAATCGAAAGAGGTGCTGTAAGGCACCTCTTTTTTTGTTTGAATAGTTATTCCAAGACATAGTAAGATGTCTATAATAAGTAGAAAATATTACTTAAGTATTTTAAGTCTTTGAAAAGAGTTTGATCTTTATTTTATTTTACATTTTTTATTAAATCAGTATAATCTTTAAAGAGTAGAGGAGTGATTAATATATAACATTAACTTCTTTGTAGTCAATATTCTAGAATATTGAC